>NZ_JAMYJY010000014.1:0-50964 GCF_024136985.1 Haloferax sp. AB510 | reverse complement strand
GTCGCCCGCCTCGGCGCGCTCCGCGGCCCGGCGCGCGGCCTCGGCGACCGATTCGAGCGCCTGCGCCAGCCCGCGAATCGCGTTCTCCTGTCCGTTGCTCATCGACGTTTGGGTCGAGTCGTCCGGGGTACCCGTGCCCGACGAGTCGTCCGAAGTACCCGAATCATCCGAGCCGTCGCTGTCACCGCTGTCTTCCTCGTCGACCGCCGCGACCGCCGCGGCCGTCTCCGCCGAAATATCCGCGAGAAACGTCGCGAGCGACGCCTTCCCGGTTCGGGGTTCGTCGATGCGGACGCTCGGAATCGAGTCGGGCGCGGCGTCGCCGTCCGAATCCGACTCTTCGTTCACGGGGTCGGGGTTCACGCGGAACGCGCCGAGTTCGTCGTCACTGTCGCGGACTTCGACGGTGTACGCGCCGCCGCGGTGGACGTAGACGGCGTCCGGCCCGGATAGCGGCGCGTCGTACAGTCGGCCGCCGAAGTCGTCTTCGAGCGCGAGCGCCGTCAGGTCGCGATCCGTGCCGTCAGCGTCGACCTCGACTTTCGTCGCCGACTCCCGCGCCACGAGCGGGATTTCGCCGTCCACCCCGGCCGTGGTGAGGGTGTCGCTGTCGCTGTCATCGTCGCCAGACGACGATTCGGTCTCCGACGTGGACCCCGAACCGGACCCCGCGTCACCCACCTGAACCGTCTCGCTGTGGGGTGCCGACCCCGCGCCGTTGACCGTGAGCCGGTGCTCGCCCGCGGGCACGTCCTGCAGGACGCCGAGTCCGCCGAACGTCGGCGCGGCCTCGGGGTCGCTCTCCAAGAGAAGCACGGACTCGACGCCCGACTCGCGGGTCGTCACGCCCTCACCGTCCGGCGCGTCCGCGTCGGTGACGGCCTCGGTCACCCGGACGAAAAGCGTGTTGAGCGCCGAGGGCTCGTCGACGACGTCGTACCGCTCGGCGAGGGCGCTCCGGTGGGTCGGGTCGGTGATGTCCGCCGCGGGGTCGGCGTAGCGCGGCTGACTCCACGGCGCGCTCGTCGTCGTGAGGTGGCTCGCAATCGCGTCTTCGGCGAACGTCGGGACCACGAACTCGAAGCTCAGTTGCGGTCCGGTGAACTCGGAGATGTGTTCGACCTCGCCCGCGGGGACGAGCGCGTACTCGATGTCTGCGTCCGCGTCCGCGTCTGTGTCGCGCTCGTCGGTCGCCTCAGGCCCGAACACCAGCCCAGTCGAGCGCGCAGGGAAGTCCGTCGGCGGCGACGACAGCGCGTCGAACGACCGCACCGTGAGCGCCTCGCTGACGAGGGATTCGCGGGTAACCGACGGGAGTCGTTCATCCTCGTACACCGGCACGCCGTCGAGTTCCGGGAGGACGTAGGGCAGGCGCGCACCCTCGTCCCGCGGGAGGCCGTAGGCGATGGGTATCTCCGCGGCGTCCTCGATGCGGTCGAACGCCCGGTTCGTGATGTCCGCGAACGTCCCGCCCGCCGGGAGCCGCTGGAACCGGTCGGCCCGGTCGTTGAGCGAGAGCGCGCTGGAGTGCGACCCGAGTTCCGACAGCACCCGTGGCGGGCGCTCGGGATCCGGGTCGAGGAACTCGTTGTTCGGCACCGACCGCGAGTGCGAACTCGCCACGTAGAGTTGGGGGACCGGCTCGTCGTCCGCCGTGTCGACGAAGACGTGCAACACCTCCCAGTCGTGCCAGTGGAAGTTCGTCGTGAACTGGTCGAACACCGAGTAGAACCAGTACTGCACGGCCGTCAGCGACGAGTCCTCGTATCGGACCACGTTGTAGAACACCGTCGGCTCCGGCGCTCGCTCGCCGGTCTCCCGCTGTGTCGCGTGATAGCCGTCGAGCGCGTCGAAGCCGTCGACAACCGTCTCGCCGTCCCGGTCGCTCGCGTACGACCGCGGATCCGTCGGGAACCACGTCTCGGCGGCGTCGAAGTAGAGCGTCGGCGCGAACCGCGCGGCGAGGTCGCGGGCGACGTCGGCGTCGACGCTGGCGGTCGGGGCGGCGGTGCTCGTGGTCTCGCTTGAGTCGCCGCCGAGGGCCGAACACCCGGCGAGCGACCCGAGACCAACGCCCCCGAGCGCGGCGAGGAACGCCCGTCGGTCGAACGCGGGTCGGTCCGTCATCTGTCTATGTGGTGGAGTCGAGGACGGAACAAATCTCTTGTGTCGTTCGGCGACGGAGAATGCGGGGCCGGTTGGCGGGGCCGTCGGTGCGGCGTGGGCGACCGCTCAGAACTCGCCGTTGATGATGTCGGCGACGTGCTGGCGGTCGAACAGCCGTTCTTCCTCCGGGATTTCGGGGTACGGACCGCCATCCGAGGTCGGCCACTCACCGAACTCCTCGGGATGGAACTGCTTGGCGCTCATCTCCAGTTGGAACAGGTTGAGAATCGGACCCTGATAGCGCGCGCCCTGCGGGTAGACGCGGCCGTTCTGGACCGCCGAAATCTCCGCGGCGACGGGGTCGTCTTCGAGCGTTGCCCGGAGGTCGTTCATGCTGACGTTCGGCTGCATCCCGCTCAGGAAGAGGATGACGTCGGGGTCGGCCTCCAACAGCGCCTCGAAGTCGACGTTCGAGCCGGACTCGATAGAGCCTTCGAACGCGTCGCGGGGTGCGAGCGGTCGGATGTGAGAGGTCATAAATCCGGGGGTGCCGACCGTGTACGCCCAGATCTGCTTTTCGATGTCGGCCGCCGTGAGAAGCACCACGCTCGGGCGCTCGTCTTCCGGCGGCAGACCCGCCTCGATGGTGGCGAGCAGGTCGTCGTGGACGGCCGCGAGGGCCTCGTAGCGCTCCGCTTCTTTGAGCACCTGCGCGACCTTCTCGAACTGCTCCCACAGCGTGTAATACTCGTAGTCGCCGGTCCACTCGTCGGTCGGCGACGCGTGACGACCGCTCAACGAGTTCCCGAACCACGGTGAGATGTTGTCGTCGACCTCCTCGATGTCGTCCATGTCCCACTGTTCGAGCTGGACGACCCACGCGGGATCGGCCAGATGCACGTCGCTGTCGAGCTCGTAGAGCTTCTCCTTGCTCGTCTCCCACGAGGGATACAGATCCGCCCAGTCGACCTCGACGCCCGGGAGTCGCGCCGTAAACTGCTTCCACGTCGTGTCGTAGTACGCCGGCCCGTTGACCGCATTCACGTCGTCACCGCGGCCGAGCGCGAACGCCATCCCCGCGTGGTGGGTCAGCCGCGTGAAGATGCTCTGCGGCGGCTCGTCGAACTCGACGGTGCCGACCGGCGACATCGACACCGAGTACGAACTGTCCTCGGCCGTCTCGGCCTCCGTGTCCGTGACTGTCTCGGTCGCGGTCTGCGTCGTCGATTCGGTCTCGGCGTCCGTAGACTCCGAATCGTTCCCCCCGGTACAGCCGGCGAGCAGGCCGCCGCCGACCGCCGCGCCGCCATACTTCACGTAGTCGCGCCGCGTCAGTCTCTTCCGTGGCGTCTCGTCGTGTTCCATAATTTTTAGGTCCACCTAAAATAGATAATTGCTTCGGTTCTCGGACGACAGCGGGGCCGTCACGAGCGCGAACAACATCTCGTCGGCTCGGCCGCGCGTGTCCCCGACAGCAGACTAGCAGACTGCCGAAGACTAGCGTCGGGTCGCCGACTCGTGCGGTCACGACTGCCTGCGGCCGTCCGGCCGATTCCGCGCTCACCTTGGGTTCGTCGGCGACGGGACGGCGGCCGAGCCGTCGATACCGCTCACCCTCGACAGATTTAGGTTGGCCTAAACTATTGAAGGTTTTCGGTTTGGTGGCGCGGGGAGTGACGCGTTCGACGTATTGATGGGTGAATTGCGAGCGTTGATGTGATTTTCCTAACAGAACCGCCTGTGTCACCGAATAAGAGAGGACGAATGGTGTGGTGGCTCAGATTCGAACTTCCCTCGCTGTCGCTCGGACGTTCGAATCTTCAGTCGCCCAAACAACCGTTTCGGGGAGACTCGCACACGCTACGCGGCGCTCGTCGGCGTTGAAAGGGGTAGAAATGGGCCGGCTCAGATTCGAACCACGGTCACTCATTTCGTTCGTTCCCTGATTCGAATCTTCGCCGGGTGAAATCTCCCACACTTTCAGACCACTCGCTGTCGCTCGTGGGTCGTGAAAGGTGGGGAGAATATGGGCCGGCTCAGATTCGAACTGAGGTTACGGCCACCCGAAGGCCGAAGGATACCAAGCTACCCCACCGGCCCGCATTTTGAGGCAAGCCACCGTCGCGTTTAACAGTTGTGATTGTGGGCCACCGTCAGACCGCGTGACACACCGCCGACCCCGACTCAGTACCGCGAATAGCCCGCGGTGTCGAGATAGTTGTGCGCGACCGTAATCGAGTGGTCGGCGTGGAGAATCTCGGGGCCGAGGCGGACCCGCTCGGCGGCGGCGGCCGCCAGCAACTCGGCTTCCTCGTCGGTGAAGTCGTGGTGGTCCGAGAGGACGAAAAGCGGGTTCTCGGGCGGTTCGACCCGAACCACGGGGTCGCCCTCCTCGTGGAGTTCGACCACGGTCGCGTCGCGGGCAGCCTCCTCCAGCGTCGTCTCGAAGCCCATCCGGCGGATGGAGACTCCCGGCGACGACTCGGCCGGCATGTGGCCGATTGCCTCCTCGCGCTTCTCCAGCGCCTTGCGAATCAGGGCGGCGGTAGAGCGCTCGTCGGGGTTGAGTCGGCGGAGTTCCGACCCCTCGAAGCGGACGGTGTACTCGTCGCCGAGGACGAGGTGGACCCGAACGTCCTCGCGGATGTCGTGCGAGAGGAAGAACGCGGAGTTCACACAGCGACAGAGCACGTCGAGGCGGCCGGCCCCACCCGCGATGTCGTCGAGCGAGAAGTCGGGCGTCGTCGGCGCGTCGTGGCCGATGACGATGAATTGGCGCATGAATCCGACTCGACGCGTCGGGGCCTTATTGCTGTTCACTCGCGCGGGCAAGCGGGCAGATTTGAGCGAAGCGGCGCACGCGGTGGACGGGAACCCCCCTGACCGCGCACGTCATATCCGCCGGACGCTTACCTCGGGTAAGTGAGCCTCAAAGCCGGGCGCGACCCGATGGTCCGCCTGTTCGCCGAATACGGTCGCGAGAACCTCGCGTGGTTCGTCGTCGGGCTACTGGCGAGCGTCCTCGGGCGGCTCGTCGCCATCGTGCCGGCGCTCGTCCTCGGGGCCGCCATCGACGCGGTGTTCTTCCGAAACACGGCGTACGCACTCCCGTTGGTCCCGTCGGCGTGGCTCCCGACGACCGTCTCCGGGCAGTTCTGGCTGAGTTTCTGGCTCGTCATCGGGGCGTTCGTCGGCGGCGTCGCGCTCTCGTGGGTGCAGGGTCTCGGCCTCGCCGTCTACTCGAATCGCGTCCAGCACGCCGTCCGCGTGGACACCTACGACGCGCTCCAGCGCCTCGATATGGCCTTCTTCGACGACAAACAGACCGGGCAGGTGCTGTCGATTCTCGACGGCGACGTGCGCAACCTCCGGACGTTCCTCGATAGCACGCTCTCGGGCGGCCTCCAGTTGGTCGTCGCCGTCGTCGGCATCGCCGGCGTGCTATTCTACCTGAATGCCCAACTCGCGGTCGTCACGCTTGTGGCCGTCCCGCTTCTCGCCGTCTTCACCGTCTGGTTCATGCGGACGATTCGGCCGCTGTACCGCGCGCTCCGTGAGAGCGTCGGCGCGCTCAACACCCGCATCGAGAACAACGTCTCGGGGATGGAGGTCATCAAGGCCTCCGCGACCGAGGACTACGAGACCGACCGCGTCGACGACGCCTCCATGGACTACTACCGGCGGGCGCTCGCGGTCGTCAGACTCGACTACCTCTACCAGCCGTCGATGGAACTCCTCGCGGGCGTCGCGTTCGCCGCCACGTTCGCCATCGGCGGCGTCTGGCTCATCTTCGGCCCGCCCGCGCCCTTCACGGGCGACCTGCTGGTTGGCGAGTTCGTCACGTTCCTGTTCATGACCCAGCGGTTCATCGACCCGCTGTCGGGTGCGGGGCGCATCGTCAACTCCTACGAGAACGCCCGCGCCTCGGGCGAGCGCATCTTCGGACTGGCCGACCGGGAAGCCGTCGTCCGCGACGCGCCCGACGCCGCAGCCCTTGACGCAGTCGCCGGCCGCGTGGAGTTCGACCGCGTGTCGTTCGCCTACGCGACCGGCCGCGAGGTGCTCCGCGACGTCTCGTTCACGGCCGAACCGGGAGAGACCGTCGCGCTCGTCGGCCCCACGGGCGCGGGGAAATCCACCGTCGCGAAGCTCCTCCTCAGGCTCTACGAACCCACGGACGGGGCGGTCCGCGTGGACAGCCACGACGTGCGCGACGTCGAAATCAGGAGTCTCCGCGAGGCAATCGGCTACGTGAGTCAGGACGTGTACCTCTTCGACGGGACGGTCAGGGAGAACCTCCTGTACGGGGCGTTCGATGCGAGCGAGCCGGAGATGGTCGCGGCCGCGAGCGCCGCCGAGGCCCACGAGTTCGTCTCGCGGCTCCCCGACGGCTACGACACCCGCATCGGCGAGCGCGGCGTGAAGCTCTCGGGCGGTCAACGCCAGCGGCTCTCCATCGCCCGCGCGATGCTCCAAAACCCGCGGATTCTCGTCCTCGACGAGGCGACGAGCGCCGTCGACACGGAGACGGAACTGCTCATCCAGCGCGCGCTCGACCGCCTCTCGGCGGGCCGGACGACGCTCGTCATCGCCCACCGGCTCTCGACAGTCCGCCGGGCCGACGCCATCGTCGTCCTCGACGAGGGGGAAGTCGTCGAGTCGGGAACCCACGACGAACTCGTCGAACTCGGCGGCCTCTACGCGACGCTCTGGGGCGTCCAAGCCGGCGACGTGTCGGGCGTCTCCGCGGACATCCTCGCGCGACTGGTCGAGCGGAGTCGCGCGGCCGACGAGGCCGACGCGGACCGCATCGCCGACGGAGTCACCGCCGACGGCGGCGAAGACGCCTGAGGAAGTCGTCAACCGACGGGAGGCGAAGTACGACGAAAGAAACGAGTCGGGACAGCGAAGCCGGGAGTCCGGCTTCGGTCACGTGAGTGATGGCTGGGTGTCGGCGTCGGGCGACCGGCCGCCCGCGATGGCTGAGACAGGTGGACCGGTCGCGTCGATACGAGTCGATGCGGTTCGGTTACGCCTGAGTCGGGGCGGTCCCCTGTCCGGGTGCCGAGCCGGGCGCGCCGCCGGCTTCGGGCGTGGCCGGAGCGGGCGCACCGGCTTCCTTGTCGCCGGAGACGAGGAAGTCAGCGAGGTTGCCGACGAGCACCTCGTTGTCGGCCTCGTAGGCCGATTCGGGCGCGAGGAAGTCGGCGTCACCGATGGCGACAACCGTCTCGCTCTGGGCGGCGACCGTGTACGGTCCGGTCTTGCGAATCGACTCGACGCGGGTCTCACCGCCGGAGACGAGCGCCGGTGAGACGCTGTCGGCCGAGACCGAAAGCGGCGCGGCGTCGCGGAACACGACCTCGTCGACGCCCTCGGTCAGAGCGGTTTCGCCCTCGGGCGTGGCGTAGACGTTCTCGTAGTTGAGGTAGTAGTCGTGCATGTTGTACAGCGACGTGGAGCCGAACGAGACCCCGTAGTCGGAGGTCAGTCCGGCGTCGCCGCCGGTGGTCCCGGACGACACCGAGACGGTGATGAGACCGAGGATGCTCGTCGTGCCCGCGGACTGCGGGTCGCCGACGAGGGCGACGCGGCCGCCAGCGTCCTCGAACGAACGCAGGCCGGCGAGCTGGTCGCCGGTGTACGGCTGTTCGGGGTTGACGACGACGAAGGCGTCGGCTTTCCGGAGCGAGGCGTTGAAGTTCCGCTGGGCGTCCTCGCGGGTGAGGTACTTCACCTGATGGCCGTTGGCGACGAGCGTGTCGACGAGCGGCTGTACGTCGGACTCGCTCACGTCGTTCTCGTGGGCCACGTCGATGAGGACGGTCTTCGGCTCCGCGTTCGAATCCATCGTCACGTCGCCCGATTCGGGGCCGGGCGTGGCGACGAGTTCGTCCGCGTCGAACGCCTGCTTCGCGGCGTTCTCCGTGTCTGCCGGGGCGCTACCGCCGAGTTGGAAGGCGTAGGGTGCCACCGCGGCTCCGACCAAGATGAGGCCGAGCGCGACCGCGAAGACGACCGTCCCGCCGAGTAAGTTACGCTGAGACATTACCGATCACCTCATCTTCGTACTGCACTTGCCCGTACACCATCAGGAACTGCGGCGCGCGAACGCCGTCGTAGCCGATGGGACTCTCTTCGATGACGACCGTCGAATTCCCGCTCTGCGAGCTGAGAAGGATGATTCCCGAACGAGTCGGGGGCTCCTTCTCGACGACCTCGTAGTCTTCGAGGCCGGCCTCGGAGGCGGCGCGGTCGATGGCCGTCTGCAGCGTACCGATGTCGTCGGCGTAGCCGTTCTGCGTGGCGCGAGCGCCGGTGTAGACCTTCGCGTAGGCGACCTCCTCGCGCGACAGCGAGAGTTCGTCGCCGCGGTGGTCCATGACGCTGCCGACGAAGGCGTGCTTCAGCGTCTCAATCTGCGCTTCGCGGTGGTCGAGGGTCATCGACGCCTTGTCGGGACCGGTGCGGATCTCGTTGGACGAGCCGCCGTAGGGTGCCGAACCGCGGACGCCGACGCTCCCGATGACCGACGAGGGCGTCACGTAGATGTTCTCCGAGGGAAGCATCGTGTAGTACGCGCCCGACGCGCCCGTTCCTTGGACGCTCGAAACGACGGGCATCTCTTGGGCGGTCCGGTTGACCGCCAAGTACATCCGCTCGGAGGCGGCGGCAGAGCCGCCGGGGCTGTCGACCTGCAGGACGACGGCCTTTATCGATTCGTTCTCTCGCGCTTCGTGGAGGTCCTCTTCCAGCTGGTCAGCTGTGTAGGAGGTGATGGTCCCGTCGACCGAGATAACCGCGACCCTGTCGGGGGTGGGCGCGGCCGCGTCGTAGACGACGGGGGCGAGGAATGCTCCAACCAGGACGGCCGCGACGAGGGCGAGGACCGAAACGGTCCGCGTCGACGCCGCGGAGGAGGGTTTTGATACCATACTGCGGACGTGACTTCTAGAGCGGTTGTGAAAATACTTGTCATCGTAAAAGACAGTTGTTCAGACAAGAACGCGAGGCAACGGGGAGAGATGAGCCGACTACGGCGGGTCGTCACCGGAGACGGTCGATGACGGTCGACCGGCCTTAGTCGGTCAGTCCGTAGCCTCGCCGGAAGAGAACGACGTTGAGACTGACGACGCCGAGCGTGAGCGCCGTCAGCACGCCGAGAGAGAGGTTCGGGTCCACCTCGGTGACGCCGAGGAAGCCGTAGCGGACGCCGTTGACCATGTATATCATCGGGTTGAGGAGCGACGCCTGCTGGAAGGTCGCCGGAATCTCGTTGAGCGAGTAGAAGACGCCGCCGAAGAACACCAGCGGGCGCAGGATGAACTGGTTCATCATCGTCAGGTCGTCGAAGTCGTCGGCCCAGAGGCCGCCGACCACGCCGAGGCCCGCGAACAACAGGGTGATGACGAGCATGAACGCGACGAGATAGAACGGTTGGGCGACGCCGACGGACGTGAAGAACGCGCCGATGAGGGCGACGAGCGCGCCGACGAGCACCCCGCGGGTCGCACTGGAGAGGACGTACGCGCCGACCATCGAGGTGTACGACAGCGGCGAGGTCAGCGCCTCCTCGATGTAGCGGTTCCAGCGGCCGTGGAAGATAGAGAAGGACGCGTTCTCGAAGGCGTTCGAGACGGCCCCGAGGACGATGAGGCCGGGGAGGATAAACAGGATGTACGGGACGCCCGCGATTTCGTTGATGCGCTCGCCGAGGATGACGCCGAACACGGAGAAGTACAGCACGTTCGTGATAAACGGCGGGACGAACGTGTTGCGCGGGCGGCGAACGAATCGGAGGACTTCGCGACGGAGCAGGGCGTAAAAGCCGGTCACGTCGAGGCTCGTGAGGCTCATTGCTCGACCTCCGCGGTGGCGCGGCCCTCGCCCTGTCTCGTCATCTCGACGAACACCTCTTCGAGCGACGTGCGGGAGATTTCGAGGTCGACGATTTCGTGGCCCTGCCGGTCGAGCGCCTGCACCACGTCGGGGGCGACGAGACCGCCCTGCTGTGCCGTCACGACGAGGCGGGTGCCGTCCAGTTCGACGGCCTCGACGCGGTCGTCGTCGGCCGCGAAGTCGGGCACCGCGGTCGGCGGGTCGCGGAGTTGGACGACGATGTCGTCGGTGCCGCGGTCCATCAGTTCCTCGGGGCTGGCGACCTCGATGACGGACCCGGAGTCGAGGATGGCGACCTCGTCGCAGAGGCGTTCGGCCTCTTCGATGTAGTGGGTCGTGAGCAGGATGGTCGTCCCGCTGTCGTTGAGGTCGACGATGGTCTCCCAGAGTTCGTGGCGCAGTTGCACGTCGACCCCGGCGGTCGGCTCGTCGAGGATGAGCAGGTCGGGGTCGGTGATGAGCGCCCGCGCGAGCATGAACCGCCGTTTCATCCCGCCGGAGAGCCAGTCGAAGCGGGTGTCGCGCTTGTCGTAGATGCCGACGCGCTTGAGCACGTCGTCGGCGCGCTCGCGGGCCTCGTCGTGCGGAATCCCGTGGTAGCCCGCCTTGTGTTCGAGCACTTCGCGGATGGGGAAGAATCGGTCCACGTTGAACTCCTGGGGCGCGAGGCCGATGCGGTCGCGGGCCTCGCGGTAGTCGTCTTCCACGTCGTAGCCGAAGACGCTCGCGTCGCCGCCGGTCTTGCGGACGAGGCCGACGAGGATGTTGATGAACGTCGTCTTCCCTGCCCCGTTCGGCCCCAACAGCCCGAAGAACGACCCCTCGGGAACGTCGAGGTCGACGCCGTCGAGGGCGCGGACGTCGCCGTAGGACTTCGTCAGGTCGCGTATCTCAATCGCGGATGCCATTCGTTGGTGCGTCGTCGGGCGTGGACGCGATTAAGCGTAGTGTCCGCGGAACGCCCCGTCACGGCGTGACACGGCCGGTCGCCGACTGGACCCGATAACGCTCTGACCCTGCGCGACGGGATAGGTGTGTTACCACGTGTCAAATTAGGGCCTAATATCCGTTCGTACAGAACTAAGTCATTAACTAATATTATCATTATCAATCATTAACTATTAGTACTACTCTGCAGTCGAACCGGGTGAGGAGACATCCGATGGTAGTATCCGCAGCACACCACGCATCCGACCGCTCGACGACCATGACTCGAACCGACCGCTACCGACCGCCGACCCCACCGACGTAACCGATGACAAACCGCGACAACACGACCCGAACCGACACGACGACCCGCACACCGACCACCACTCGCTCGACGACGACTCGTCCACCTGCCGCACGGCGCTACCCCAACAACGAGGAGAACATGGACGCGCCGCTCGTCCCCTTCATCCAACAGCCGGGTGGGGACGACGAGATGACGACGATTCGGCGCGAACTCGCCGCGCTCCGCGCCCAACTGAACCGTATCGAGCGAACGATGCAGCCCACCGACACCCAATGAACCCGACCGAACTCGACAGCGACGTCTTCGCACAGGATGTTGACAACCAGAAGGCCCGCGAACTGCGGGAGATGCTGAACACGCAGGACTTCGTGTTCGCCCCCGGCATGTACCACGCGCTGGACGCCCGCCTCGCCGAGATGACGGGCCACGACGCCGCCTACATGTCCGGCTACTCGACGGTCCTCGGGCAGTTCGGCTTCCCCGACTTGGAGATGGTCACGATGACCGAGATGGTCGAGAACGCAAAGCGCATGGTCGAGGCGACGAACCTGCCGGTCATCGCCGACTGCGACACGGGCTACGGCGGCATCCACAACGTCCGCCGCGCCGTCCGCGAGTACGAGAAGGCCGGCGTCGCCGCCGTCCACATCGAGGACCAGACGACGCCCAAGCGCTGCGGCCACATCGCGGGCAAGCAAATCGTCTCCCGCGAGAAGGCCAAGGCTCGCTTCGAGGCCGCCGTCGACGCCAAGCAGTCGGAGGACACGGTCGTCATCGCCCGCACCGACGCCTACGGCTCCTCGAACGGTGACTGGGACGAACACGTCGAACGCGGCCGCATCTACGCCGACGCCGGCGTCGACATCGTCTGGCCCGAGATGCCGAACCCCTCGCGCGAGGACGCCGTCGCCTACGCGGAGGAGATTCACGAGACCCACCCGGACCTGAAGCTCGCGTTCAACTACTCGTCGTCGTTCGCGTGGTCCGAAGAGGAGGACCCGCTGACGTTCCAGGAGCTGGGCGACCTCGGCTACAAGTACATCTTCATCACGCTGTTCGGCCTCCACTCGGGCGCGCACGCCGTCTACGAGGACTTCAAGAAGCTCGCCGAACAGGACGAAGAAGGGCAGTTCGACCTCGAACAGCGCTACCTCGGCCACCCGACCGAGAGCCACCACGAGCTGTCGTTCGTCTCGCGGTATCAGGACATCGAGACGCAGTTCGACCCCGAGGCGCGCCGCCGCATCGAGGAGTCGGAAGGGTTCAGCGAGGAGCAGGCCGACCCCATCACGAGCAACGACGATGACTGAGCGCAGACACGACCGACAGTTCGTGCGGACGTTCTTCACCTCGCCGACGGCCGTCGAGGGCGAAGCCGACTCCGCGAAAATGCTCCGACGGGCGGCCGGCCTCCGCGGGATGCAGGCCCCCGACGTGTGGGTCCCCGACAACGAGGACGCCACCGCGCCGTCGATGCGCGACGAGGGAGCCGAGAACATCATCGAAGTCATCTCCGAACACGGCTCGGAATTCCCCGGCGAGATCCACCCCCGGATGGTCTGGCACCGCGACAGCCCCGAAACCCGGTATCAGGGCTTCCAGCACATGCTCGAAATCACCGACCCGGAAAACGGCGCGGTCGAACACATCGACGGCTTCGTCATCCCCGAGGTCGGCGGCATCGACGACTGGAAGAAGGCCGACGAGTTCTTCACCATCGTCGAGAACGAGCACGGACTCGACGAGGGGAGCCTCGCCATGTCGGTCATCATCGAGAGCGGTGAAGCCGAACTCGCCATGGGCGACCTCCGCGACGAGATGGGCAAGCCGACGAACAACCTCGAACGGCTGTTCCTCCTCGTCGACGGCGAGGTCGACTACACGAAGGACATGCGCGCCATGACGCCGACCGGCGAACTCCCGGCGTGGCCTGAGCTTCGACACAACACCTCCCGCGGGGCCAGCGCCGCCGGCTGTATCGCCGTCGACGGCCCCTACGACGACATCCGCGACGTCGAAGGCTACCGCGAGCGCATGACCGAGAATCAGGCGAAGGGGATGCTCGGCATCTGGTCGCTCACCCCCGGACAGGTCGTCGAGGCAAACACCTCGCCGCTCCCGCCGAAGACCGGCAGTTGGCTCCTCGACGCGGGCGGCGAGGAGGTCGAACTCGCGTCCGAAGACGGCGTCGAGGTGTACGACGGCGACCGCCTCTCGCTCGAAGCCACCGACGGCGGCTACGAACTCCGGGTCGGCGGCGACGCGCGGGAACTCACCGCGGACGAACTCCGCGAGGAACTGCTCGGTCTGACCTCGTACGTCCCGAGCATGGACGACATCGTCGACTCCATGGAGGAGTTCGAGGCGGCCAAGGAGGCCGGCCGCGGCGCGATCGCCATGACCCAGTCGGCGACGCTCCGCATCGGCGGTACCGAAATCGACATCGCCAAGGACCGCATGTGGGACGAGGCGACGTACCAGGCCGCGATGACGCCCATCAGCCTGTTCCAAGACGTGTACGAACACCGTCCGGACCAACACGAGGAGTTGGAAGAGCGCTACGGCGCGGGCGTCGTCGAGCGCGCGATTGAGGTGGGCCTCTAAGCTCGGCCATCGACTCCAACTCAGGGAGTCCGCCGTCGGCTCCCGGTTCCGGCATGGTCACACGACGGCGTCCGGCTTCGTAGCTCTGAGACGCGCCCGCCCGAACCGTGGGGGCGGCGCGTCGCGTTCTTTTTTCCACTCGACGCTATCCTCAAGTTCCGCCCGCGCGACTCGACGCGTGTGAACGACTCCTCCACACCGACGACGCCCGCGGCGGCGAGCGGCGGTGACGGCGACGGCGACGAACCGCTTGAACCCGACGCAGTCGTCGATTTCGAGTCGGCGGGCCTCGCGGACGAGGAGACCCTCGCTCGGCTCCGCGCGGTGAGCTTCTACCTCGACGAGGCGTTCGAGGTGCCGGGGACGAACTACCGCGTCGGTCTCGACCCGATACTGGGACTCGTCCCAGGCATCGGCGACGCGACGGCCTCGGCGCTCTCGGCGTACATCCTCGTCGAGGCCGCGATGCTCGGCGTGCCGCGGGCGACGCTCGCGCGGATGCTCGGCAACGTCGTCCTCGACGCGACCGTCGGGTCGCTCCCGCTCGTCGGCGACGTGTTCGACGCGGCGTGGAAGGCCAACGCCCGGAACGTCCGACTGTTGGAGGCTCGGTACGACGACGCCTCCCCCGCTGGCGCGGCGGCCGACCGGCGCTTCCTCTTGGCCGCGGTGGCCGCCGTCACTCTCCTGCTCGTCGCGCTCGGCGCGGCGACTGCGGTCGTCGCCCTGTGGGCGCTCGGACAGGTTGGCTTATTGTAAATACCTGATAGACAAAATTGGAAAACCGGGTGTGTGAGTAGTTATCTACCCCCAAACTGTAAACTACAAGACATATATACGAGCTTGTAAATCACCGTGTATGGAACGACGCACCTTCCTGAAGAGCGCCGCCGCGACAGGAGCCCTCCTCACCACCGCCGGTTGTATGGGCGGTGACTCCGGGTCGCAGCCGACCGCGGGCAACGAGACGGGCAACGGCACGACGGGCGAGACGACGGCCGACGTCGAACCGGCCGAGGTTCCGTCCCCCGAACTCGCCTTCCGCACGAACGGCGGCGTCCTCCGCGTCGTCCACATGGGCGGCGAGAAGATCACCGACGAGGCGACGAGCGAGGTCTACGTCACCGTCGACGACGAGCGCACCACCACGTGGGTCGCCGACGGCGAGAAGGGTCAGGAGTACCCCGTCTCGGTCGGTAACTTCCTCGAGATCGAGTCCGCCGAGAGCGACTCGACGGTCGAGGTCGTCTGGGTCGGTCGCGCGGGTGCCGAGGAGGTCCTCGCGACTCACGAGGCCGCCGAGGAGACCACGACCACCACCACGGCCACCAACGAGACAACGACCACGACCGCGACGAACGAGACGGTCACCGAGACGACGACCGCCAACGAGACGGTCACGACGACGAACGAGACGACCACGTCGTCGGACAACGAGACCAGCAACTGAGGTCGACTGACGCCGGCGCGGACGCCGGCGTCGGACGTGACGAGCTTTTTTCTACTCGGAGGCGGTTCGAGGTTCGTGCCGTGACGCCGGACGCGACAAGTCTGCGAGAGTTCCGCGACAGCCTTGTGAGAGTAGCCCT
Source organism: Haloferax sp. AB510 (assembly GCF_024136985.1). Classification (NCBI taxonomy): domain Archaea; kingdom Methanobacteriati; phylum Methanobacteriota; class Halobacteria; order Halobacteriales; family Haloferacaceae; genus Haloferax; species Haloferax sp. AB510. Next base: position 35,532 of record NZ_JAMYJY010000014.1, on the reverse strand, counting down.
GCAGCGTCGGCGACGGGACGCCGCTCAGTCGTCGGCCGGGTGGACATCCGGGTCGGCCGCGGGTTCGGGCGCGACGAGGCCGACGCGGACGCCGAGACGGCGACCCAGCGGGCCGAGCGCGTCGCGCTTCATGAACGCGAATCCGAGGAGGATGAGCGCGAAGCCGGAGACGGTGGCGGGGCCGATGCGCTCGCCGAGGAACGCCCAGCCGGTGACGGCGGCGACGACCGGCGTGACGTAGTTGACGAGGCTGATTTCGACCGCGCCGATGCGGTCCAGCAGGACGAAGTAGGCGATGAAGCCGACGGCGCTGCACAGCACGGCCAAGAACAGCAGTGCGGCGACGACGACCGGCGACCACGCCACGCTCGCGAGGCCGGGCTCGCCGAGGACGGGGCTCGTGACGTGGAGCATGCCCGCGCCGAGGAGCATCATCCACGCTTGCATCGGGACGACGGGCGGGTTGCCGGGGAGCCGCTTGACGAGCACCGAGCCGAACGCCCACGCCGCGGCCGCGAGAAGGAGCAGGACGACGCCGAGGAGTTGGCCGCCGACCGACCCGGACGCGAGGGCGATGACTACCGTCCCGGCCAGCCCCAGAAACACGCCGAAGAAGCCGAACGCGTCGAGGCGCTCTTCGGGCAGCATCGGCCACGCGAAAAGCGGTGTGAGGACGGGCGCGAGGCTGATGACGATGGCCGAGACGCCGCTCGTCACGTACCGCTGGCCGGAGAACAGAAGCGAGAAGTGCGCGCCGATGAGCAGCGTGCCGCCGACGAGGACGACGAGCCACTCGTCGCGGCCGCGGGGTCGCCAGTCCTCCGCCGCGAGCAGGCCGTAGACGAACAGTACGACGCCGGCCACGTCGTACCGGAGGGCGGCGAACAGCACGGGCGGGAGGACGTCGAGGCCCACCTCGATGGCCATGAAGGAGGTTCCCCAGAGGACCGCGATGGTCGCGAACAGTGCGAGCGTCCGATTCGTTTGCGTATTGATAGACACGAGATATCGACCGTAGACCCAGGTGTTGAAGCGGCTACCACGCCGCCGTACATCAAATTTCTCGGAGCCGAGATAGCACTCCACTCGGGTCGTGTTGACAAACGTCTCAGCTCTGGGGTATGTCGACGTGCCGTGCCGTGGGCGGCCCGCCGAACAAAGTAAGCTAGTTACGCGCGCCCCGATAGAGACCGAACATGAGCATCCTTGAGGACGCGCGAGCGCTCGCCGAGAGCGGGCCGGTCTGCGACGCCTGTCTGGGCCGGGCCTTCGCCGAGCGCAGTTTCGGGCTGACGAACGCCGAGCGGGGCAAGTCGCTCCGGGTCGCCGCCGCCCTCGACGACGACGAGCCCTACGAGGCCGTCGAGACCGAGGACTGCTGGGTCTGCGAGGGGGCCTGCGCCGAGTTCGACGAGTGGGCCGAGCGCTGCGCCGAGGCCATCGAGGACGTGGAAGTCGAGACGTACCAAGTCGGCACCCGTGCGCCGCCGCTCGTCGAGGAAAACGAGCTACTGCTCCGCGAGGGCGCGGGGCTCCCCGAGGACGCCGGCGAACTGTTCAAGTCCGAGTTCAACCGCGAGGTCGGAAAGCGCGTGGGCCGACTCACCGGCACCGAGGTGGACTTCACCCGTCCGGACGTGCAGTTCCTCCTCGACATCGAGGCCGACACCGTCGAGGCGCAGCTCAACTCCGCGTTCGTCTACGGGCGCTACCGGAAACTCGCGCGCGACATCCCGCAGACCGAGTGGCCCTGCCGCGAGTGCGACGGCTCCGGCTACAAGGGTAAGGAGCCCTGCGACTACTGTGGCGGCTCCGGCTACCTCTACGAAGACAGCGTCGAGGGCTTCGTCGCTCCCGTCGTGACCGACGTGATGGACGGCGTCGACGCGAAGTTTCACGGCGCGGGCCGCGAGGACGTGGACGCCCTCATGCTCGGCACGGGTCGACCGTTCGTGGTCGAAATCATGGAGCCGCGCCGCCGAACCATCGACGTCGAACAGCTCGAAGGCGACATCAACGCGATGGCCGAGGGCGAAATCGAGGTCGAGGGGCTCCGACTCGCCACCTACGACATGGTCGAACGCGTGAAGAAACTCGACGCGAGCAAGGAGTACCGCGCCGCCGTCGAGTTCGACGACGACGTGACCGACGAGGAACTGGGGGCCGCGCTGGACGAACTCACCGGCGCGACCATCGAGCAGTACACGCCCCACCGCGTCGACCACCGCCGCGCGAGCATCACCCGCACCCGCCACGTCTACGACGCCACCGGCGACCTCGAAGACGCGCGCCACGCGACCGTCGAAATCCACGGCGAGGGCGGTCTCTACATCAAGGAACTCATCTCGGGCGACGAGGGCCGAACGAACCCGAGCCTCGCCGGCATCCTCGACACGGGCGCGGTCGTCACCGCGCTCGACGTCATCGCGGTCGAAGGCGAGGACGAACCGTTCGAGGACGACGAGTTCTTCAAGGACTGAACGGAGCCCCGGGGGACCTCTGCGAGCGTCGTCGCGGACCGCAATCTCTAATTCTCGCCCGCGACACCCGACGAGGTATGCACATCGGCGTCGACGAAGCCGGAAAGGGGCCCGTGTTGGGTCCGATGGTCGCCGCGGCGGTTCGAGGAGACCCCGGCTCCCTCCCGGACGGAATCGCCGACTCGAAGCGACTCTCCGCCGAGCGGCGCGAGGAACTCGCCGCGAAACTCCGCGACCGAGACGACATCGAAGTCGGTGTCGCGTTCGTCGAACCCGAGACAATCGACGACCCCGAGACGGACATGAACCTGCTGACCGTCCGGGCGCAGGTCGAGGCGGCCGCCGACGTCGCCGCCGACGCCGACGAACTCGTCTGCGACGCGGGCGACGTGAACGAGTCCAGATTCGGCCGCCGCGTCCGCGAGGGGCTGGCCGAGGCGGGCGTCTCCGTCGAGGTCCGCGCCCAGCACCGCGCGGACGACGAACACGCCATCGTCGGCGCGGCGAGCATCGTGGCGAAGGTCGAACGCGACCGCCGGGTCGAGGCCATCGCTGACGAGTACGGCGAGGTGGGGAGCGGCTATCCGAGCGACGGGACGACCCGCGAGTTCCTTCGGGAGTACGTCCGCGAACACGGCATTCTGCCGGACTGCGCGCGGAAGTCGTGGTCGACGTGTGCCGACCTCATGGCCGCGCACGAACAGTCGTCGCTAGGGGATTTCTGAGGCGTCGCGAGACCGACGTTCGAAAAAGTGGAGGGTCGGGTGGTTCGAGGACGAGTCGCGGCGACGGGCTACCGCATCTCGGCGAGCGAGACGTACCCGCCTTCCTGCGCGGAGAGCCACGTCGTCAGCAACTCGTCTTCGGAGAGTCCTGCGGGGAAGATGGTGCACTCGTCAGGTGCGTCGTCGTACGGGGCGACGATTGCGACGAACTCCTCGTCGTCCGCGGAGGCGGACCGCCGCGTGGCGGCCGGTCGAGTCGTCGTCGCGTCCATGTCGTCGCGTCGAAGTGGCGTGTCTTCCATGAGTGGAGTGCGTGCACCGTGAGTACCGACGGGCGGCGGTTGGTCGGTTGCCGGTTCGGTCAGTGTTTTATAGACAGTCTATATGATTCTGTCGGCAAGTACATCCCGATGGGGACGACCGAAACCGTCGCAGTCACCCGATTCTGACGTGGAGAACGGACGAGCGGTCGGAGCGGTATCAGCTGCGAGAATCGCGACGGTGGCCTGCGGGCGGAGTCGTCGGCTCGCGGCGCTGGACGCGTGACGAACGAGTGAAAGAACGCGTCGGTCGAAAGCGGGTCGACCTCAGCGGTCCTCGGTCAGGAGGAGTCGGAGGATGTCACCGTACGCCGGGCGGGTGACGAGGACGCCGACGATGACGCCGAGGATGGTGAAGATGGCGAAGCCCTGTAGGTCGCCGAGCGAGAGCACGGCGAGCGGGCTCATGGCGATGATGGTCGTCGCGGCGGCCGCGCCGATGACCCAGAAGGCCCGGCGGAACCGCGACTGGAAGACTTTCCGCGACTTCACGGTGCCCTCAGCCATCACCTCGTCGGCGATGATGATGAGGTCGTCCACGCCCGTCCCGATGACGGCGATGAAGCCGGCGATGACCGAGAGGTCGAGCGGGTAGCCGATGGCCGCGGCGAATCCGAGGAGGACGTACACCTCGGAGAGGCCGGTGACGATCATCGGCAGGGCGACCTGCGGTTTGCCGTAGCGGACGAAGACGACACCGGCGACCGCGAGGACCGCGATGATACCCGTGATGAGCGAGTCGAACTTGAAGCTCTCACCCTGGCTCGGGGAGATGTACGACGAGGTGCCGCTGTCCTCGCCCGAGAGGTCGAGCTTGGCCGGGAGCGCACCGGCGCGGAGGTTGATGGCGATTTCCTGCGCCTCGGACGTGTTGCGGGTCTGGAGCTGGAAGCTCGGCGCGCCGGCCCACTCGCCGGACCGCATGGTGTCGGCGAGCCCGCCGCTCATCCCGAAGGCGTTGACGACCTCTCCGTTGACGACGAGGAGGAGACAGCCTTCGGTCGTGTTCTTGCCACCGTCCGCCATGTAGGTACACCGCGTCCCGCCGGGTTGGGCGAGACCGGTATCCTGAACCGCCGTCTGGAACTCCTGTGCGGGGTCGTCGCGGACGGAGACGGGGACGAACGCCCCGCTCCCGGTCTGGGACTCCTGTGCGGTCCCGATGGAGGTGAAGTCGGCCTGCGTCAGGACGGCCTCGCGCGTCTCGTACACGCGGGTGCCGTTCTGCGAGGTCGGGTAGTAGATGTCGATTTGGACCGTCCCGCGCTCGCCGACGAGGTCGACGACGTCAGACTGGTCGCGGTTGGGGACCTCGACGAGGATGAAGTGTTCGCCCGTCGCCGTGGTCACCTGTTGGACCGTCCCGCCGGAGAGACCAGCCTCGTTGATCTTCGACTGGAGGACGCGGACCGTCTCGGCGCGTGTCGTCTCGGTCACGCCGTCTCTGACTTCGCCGTGGGCGTAGCCCGCGGCGTCGAGCGCGGCGCTCAGGTCGTCGGCCGTGACGTTCTCGAGGGTCGCTTCGACCGTGCTTGACTCAGCGCCCGTTCGGGCGATGATGTCTGCGGCGTCAGCCCCCGCCAACTGGGCGGCGACCTGCCGTTCGACGACGCGCTCGGAGTCGCCTTCGAACTCGACGTCCTCGGCCGTGACGCCGACGAGCGGCGCGCGGATGCGCGTCCCGCCGTCGAGTTGGAGGCCGAACTTGAGGTTCGTCGCGCTGTTGTCCTCACCGATTGGGGACTGGCCCCCGATGGTCGGCGAGAAGAGGGCGAACGTCGAAAGCAGGATGGCGACGACGAGGAAGATGACCCGCCAGTTGTCGCGGAGCGCGCTCATCGGGCCACCCCCTCAAACTTGTACCAGCGGAGGAGGGTCACGTTCAGCATGTAGGTGTTCATCAGGTCTGCGGTGAGGCCGAACACGAGGACCGTACCGATGGCGGCGAGCAGTTGAATCCCGAACAGCGTCGCCGTGATGGTCATGACGATCATCGCCGCGATGGATGTGAGCGTCATGGTCACACCGGTGCGCATGGCGCGCGCGGTGGACTCGTAGAAGTCACCGGACCGTCGGAGGACGTGGTTGTTCAGGAGGATGTCCGAGTCCACCGAGTACCCGATGAGCATCAGGAGGGCGGCGACAGTCCCCAGCGATAGCTCGATGCCGAGGAGGTTCATCAGCGCCACCGGGATGACGATGTCGGAGAACGCCGAGACGACGACCGCGATGGAGGGAACGAACGAGCGGAACATGGCGAACACGAGGATACTCATGCCCGCGAAGGCGACCGCGAGGCCACCGAGGGCGAGCAGTTGCGTCTCGGAGCCGAAGTTAGCGGACACCGCGTCGATAGACCGGACTTCGAAGCCGGCGTCTTCGGCTTGTGTCTGGAGTTCACTCGACGTCGCGCTCCCGGACTGGAAGGTCACGACGTACGTTCCGTCGGCCGCGACGGAACGAATCGATTCGGGCTGACTGTCGAAGGCCGCGGCGACCTCGCTTTGCGGGGCATCCGTTGCGATACGGAGTTCGGTCCCGCCGGTGAAATCGACGCCCGGGTTCACCGGCGCGCCAGTCGCGACGTACCACCCTCCGATGACCAAGAGGGCCACCGCGAGGACCGCGAGGGGGACGGCCACGAGTTGGCGATTCGTGTACCGGGTGTAGTCTACCTCCGGTACCGTAAACTCAACCATGGGTTGCGGTCCTGAGCGGTGCCGAATAAGGTTTCTTATCCGCGGACGGTCTCGGCTGTGAAACGGTCTGACGGGCGCGCGGCGAACCCGCGACAGGCCCATAATCGTTGGCCGACAATCGTGAGGTATGGCGACCGACCAGACGGCGACCCGCGTGGTCGTCTCCTTCCCCGACGAACTCAGCGCGTGGGGCCGCGACCAGCTGACCACCGACCACTTCGTGACCTACCTGCAGCGGGTCCACGAGGACGCCGCGCCGGGCGACGAGTGGGAGGAGTTCCTCGACGTGGGCTGTTGCGGCGACGCGTTGACGCTGACGCTCCGCGTGGAAGGGCTCGACCCCGCGGACGCGATCCGAATCGGCGAGGAGACGACCGTCGAGTTCGTCGAGCGCGAGGGAAGCGTCCACGGCGGGTGGTGCGTCCAGAGCGCGGACGGTCCCGTCTCCTCGACCGGAACACAGCGGTAGCGGGAGCGCGAGAAGACGAGCGAACGGAGGGCAGAACAGACCCGACTCAGGGCATGTAGCGGACCGCGACGACGCCCGGCTGCGAGCGGACTTCGACGCGGTTCACGTCGAGTCTGGCGGCCCGCGAGAGCAGGCCCTCGCGGTCCGAGAGGATGTCGTCGACGGCCTGTTCGGTCATGTCGTCGGGGACCGACAGGACGTGAATCTCGCCGGTTCCGGCGCGTTCCTCCCGGACGAGTTCGCCGTCGGGGTTGTCGGCGGCGATGTCGCGGGAGTTCGTCGTCGGCGACTCGGTGGAGCGCTCGACGGAGACGGTCCAGCGCGACTCGACCTCCACGAGCTGCCACGAGACGTTCATCGGCGGGTCGGGCGCGACGGTCCCGCGGACGGCTTCGTCCTCGGAGACGCCGGGGTTCGACGAGAGCGCGTGAACCTGCCCGGAGTGAACGTCCTTCAGGACGGCCGACTCCTCGTCGGCGGCGGTGACGAGAAACGTTCCCGTTCGCTCGGATTCGGATTCGGACTCGGGCTCGGACTCGGTCATCACCCGGTGTAAGCAACCGGGCCTTTTCCCCGTTTCGGGCGCTTTCGACCGCGTGTGGCACCGGTACACACGGCGACGGTGGGCTTTTCTCGCGGCGCGCCGACGCGACTGACGATGCCCGCGCTCTGGCGGTTGACCCGGACCGAACCGGCCCGACGCGTCTACGACGCGCTCAAGGCCCGCGGACTCACGGCGACGCAGATGGACGAGTACGTCGCGGACGCCGAGGCGGCGGACGCCGACCGCGACCCTCCGGCGGGAGTCGAGATTCGTGCGCTCGACCCCGCGGAGGCGACGCAGTTCGAAACCCGCTACGACGCGTTTTCCGAACTCAGAGACGACGAGACGGCGGTGTGCGCGTTCGACGCCGGGAGAGGCGAGAGAGACGGCGAGGGCGGTGAGAACGGTGAAGTCGCGGACTCCGGCCCCGTCGGCTATCTCTTCCTCGGCGACCCCGGCCTGACGTATCACGTTCACCCGCTGGAGGCCGACGTAACCTTCCCCGGCGGCTATGTCCGCCGGGTATTCGTCGCGCCCGAGGCGCGGAACCGCGGTATCGCCACCGCGCTCGTCTCGCGGGCCGTCGCCGTCGCCGGCGAGCGCGGGGCCGAAACGGTGCACGCGCTCGTCGCCCGCGACAACCGACCCTCGCAGTGGACCTTCGAGAGCGTCGGCTTCCGAGTCGCCCGGGTCCGGGCGTACTACCGGGCCGGGCCGTGGCGTCGCCGGCGCGTCAAATCCCGTTCATAGCGGTACAGAGCGCTCAGTTCCGTCCCGAGCGCTCCGTTCGGGAACGTTAGTATATAGATATTTGATTTATATATACTATAGCGGTTAAATTTATACTCAATCGGCCGAGTGTGTCGGACAGACAGGCATGACGGACGAACTCAGGTCAGCACTTCGCGGGAGGCTGGACGCGGTCGACGCGCGGGCGAGCGAGGTCGTGCGCTCATCGACGGGGGAGAACATGATTTCGCGGCTCGGGACCGCGGACTGGTTGAGTCTGGGCGCGCTCTTCTGGGCGTGGGTCGGCGCGATACTGTTCGTGTCGGGCGAGCCGAACTGGGCCATCGTGGCCGTTCTCACCGGCTTCGCCTTCGACAAGGCCGACGGCTACTACGCCCGCAAGACCGGGACCGCCTCGGCGTTCGGCCGACAGATAGACTCCTTCATCGACATCTTCGCGTACCTCGTGTCGGCGGCGCTCCTGTACCACGTCGCGCTCGCGCCCAATCCGGTCGTGAGCGCCGTCGTCGGCTTCGTCGTCCTCACCTTCGGCGGCCTGCGACTCATCCGCCACAACAGCGAGGGCTTCGGCGACGAGGGCGGCACCTCGTACTACCACGGGACGACGGTCGTCCACACGCACCTCGTCGTGCTGGCGAACTACTTCCTCCTCCAGTTCGTCCCGCTGTGGAACGGCTGGGTCGCGGGCGCGACCATCGTGGCGGTCTGTCCGCTCATGACCTCCGACTACAAGGCGTACAAGACCGACGCGGGCCACGTCCTCGTCGGCGTCGCCGGCGTCCTGACGGTCGCCGGCTGTCTCGCGCTCGAATTCGGCGTGATATGAGCGGTCCGGCGCAGGGCTCGCGGGGACCGCGGACGCTCGCGGTGGACCTCCACGTCCACACCGACGCCTCCTACGACTGCGAGATGTCGGTCGAAGCGGTGCTGGCCCGCGCGGCGGCGGTCGGCCTCGACGCGGTCGCCATCACCGACCACGACTCGGTCGGATCGCTCCCGCGGGCGTTCGACATCGCCCACGAGTACGGCGTCCGGGTCGTCCCCGGCGTCGAGGTCTCGACGGCCGACGGCCACCTCCTCGCGCTCGGCGTCGACGATCCGCCGGCGACGGGGCGGCCGCTCTCCGAGACGGCGCGGGCGGTTCGCGAGTCGGTGGGCTCGCGGTCGTCCCGCACCCGTTTCAGACGTTTCGACACGGCGCGTCCCGCCGGGCGATTCGGGACGTTGACGCCGTCGAGGTGTACAACGCGCACACGCTCACCGGATTCAGAAACGGGCAGGCGCGGCGCTACGCCCGCCGGCACGGACTCCCGGGCACGGGCGGGAGCGACGCGCACCGGCCCGCGCTGGTCGGACAGGCGTACACGGCCGTCTCGGTCGAGGCGGGCGGCGGCGGCGTCACGACCGACGCCATCTTGGACGGAGTCCGCGCCGGGCGAACCGTCGCGCGTGGGACGCGAACGACCGCCCGCCAGTACCTGCGAAAGTACGCGCTGAACGCCCGGCTCAAGACCGCTTCGTTCCTGTGACCGGTCGCCTGTTCGACTCGTCTGCGGCGCGGAACGCGGCGCTCGTCAGAGTCGGGGCCATTGCGGTCGCCTTCGCGGCCGTCGCGGTCGGCGTCGCCGTGTTCGCCCCGCGCCTCGCAGACCCGGCATGGGTCCGCTCGGCCGTCGAATCGACCGGGCCGTTCGCTCCGTTGGTGTTCGTCGGTATCCAGACCCTGCAGGTGATTCTCGCGCCGATTCCCGGGCAGGCCCTCGCCGCCGTCGGCGGCTACCTGTTCGGAACGGCCGCCGGGACGGCCTACAGCATGGTCGGCGTCGTCGCCGGAAGCGCCGTCGTCTTCCTGCTCGCCCGGCGTTTCGGCCGACCCGCGGTCGAGCGCCTCGTCGCCGACGACGCACTCGCCCGGTTCGACGGCTTCGCCGACCGCCGGGGCGTCACCGGCCTGTTCGTCCTGTTTCTCCTGCCGGCGTTTCCGGACGACGCGCTCTGTGCGCTCGCCGGGGTCTCGCCGCTGCGGCTCCGAACGCTCGTCGTCCTCGTCGCCGTCGGTCGCCTACCGACGTTCGCCCTCGCGGCGGCTGCCGGACAGAACGTGGGCGCGGCGAACTACGAGGCGGTAGCGCTCCTCGTCGGCGTCGGCGTCGTCACTTCAGCGGTCGTCTACCGCTACCGCGACGAGTTAGCGGCGCGAGTCGGATGAGGCTGCGTCGGAGAACACGAGTCCACGGCAGTTACCGAAGCAGTCGGTGAGTCCCGACGAGGTTACCGAAGCAGTCGGTGAATCGCGTAGATGCTCACCGCGCACGCGACCGGCGGGACGAGCCCGTAGATTGCAGGGAGGTCGTAGAGGAGTTGGACGACGGGAACGAGCGCCGAGACGGTCACGGGACCCACCGCGAACGGCTCGACGGGCGTCTGAAGCTCCGCCGGCACCGACGCGACGAGCCCGACGTACACCGACAGCATGAACACGAAGCCCGCGAGCGCGAGGCTCAGGTCGTACCGCGGTTCCGAGCCGGTGCGGCGGTGTCGGCGGGCGACAAACAGTACGGGAGCGACCAGCGGCGCGACGACGAACAGCCCCACGAGGACGTAGAACGACCGCGAGAGGGTGAGCGAGCCGCCGGGGACGCCGGCGGTCGCGCCGATGAGAACTACGAGTCCGAAGGCGACGAACAGCGAGACGACACCCGTCGCGAGGGCACCGACGAGCACGTAGCACTTGAACAGCCACGACTCGCTGTGCCGGAAGGCGTACGGGAACGCGCCGATGACGCCGCCGTAGTCGTCTGCCATCGGTCGCCCTTGGGAGCGGCCGCGATTAAAGCGACCGGTGTCGTTTTGACGCCGGGCGACGCGGCATCCTGTATGCAGGTAGACCTCGGGAACGTCCTCGACACGGCGTCGACCCACGGCGTCTCGCGCGAGGCGCTCGAACGACTCGACGGCCGCGTCGCGGCCGCCCACGACCGCATCGAACGGGGCCGAGAGGCCGGCGAACACGGCTACGAATCGCTGAACCTCCCGAACAGTACCGACCCCGCGGCGATTCGGGACGCCGTGAGCCGGTTCGACGACCCCTCGGCGGTCGTCACCGTCGGCATCGGCGGGAGCGCCCTCGGCGCGGCCACCCTCACCGACGCCCTCGAAAGCGACGTGGACGCCTACTACCTCGACAACGTCGACCCGGAGGCCGTCGACCGCCTCCTCGACTCGCTTGACCTCTCATCGACCGTCGTCAACGTCGTCTCGCGGTCCGGCACGACCGCCGAGACGCTGGCGAACTTCCTCGTCGTGCAGGAGGCGATGGCCGACGCGGGCGTCGACTGGGCCGACCGGACGTTCGTCACGACCGGCGAGGAGGGCAACCTCCGCGACCTCGCCGACAAGCACGACCTCCCGTCGCTCCCCGTCCCGGACGGCGTCCCCGGCCGCTTTTCGGTGCTCTCGACGGTCGGCCTCGCCGCCGCCGCCCTCTGCGGCCACGACATCGAGGCGGTGCTGGAGGGCGCGACCGCACAGGAGGCGCGCCTGTCGGACTCGCTTTTCGACTCGCCCGCGTACGCCTACGGCGCGGTCTCCTACGCCCTCGCCGAGCGCGGCCTGCGGCAGAACGCGATGATGCCCTACGCGGAATCGCTCGAAACGTTCTCCGAGTGGTTCGCCCAGCTGTGGGCCGAGTCGCTCGGAAAGGACGGTCTCGGCCAGACGCCCCTGCGGGCGCTCGGCGCGACCGACCAGCACTCCCAGCTTCAACTGTACCGCGCCGGCCCGCGCGACAAACTCGTGACGCTCGTCCGCGCCACGGAGCGCGAGGACGTGGCCATCCCCGAGACCGACCTCGACGGCCTCGCGTACCTCGGCGGCTCGTCGCTCGGCGAACTGCTCGACGCCGAGTTCGAGGCGACCGAAGCGAGCCTCGCCGCGGCCGACTGTCCGAACGTCCGCATCGAACTCGACCGCGTGGACGAGTACGGACTCGGTGAACTGCTCTACGCGATGGAGGCCGCCTGCGTCCTCTACGGCGAACTCGCCAGCGTGGACACGTTCATCCAGCCGGCTGTCGAGTGGGGCAAGCGCGCCGCCCGCGGCCTGCTCGGTGGCGGCGACTTCGAGGAAGCGGACGCGGTCGAAGAGAAATCTCGGCTGATCGTCGAGTAAGGCAGTCGCCCCGCGACTAAGCGGGACGCGGGACGGGGGCGCCCACGCGCTCCGTCGTCGTCACCCTGTCGTCGCTGGGAAGTGACGCGTCGACGGCCTCGACGACGACGATGACGTCGAATCCCTGTTCGTCTCTGATGACCGTCCGAACGTCTTCGGCCAAGCCGTTCGGCGGGACGCCGCCGGGCGAATCGACCAGAATCGTTACCTCGGGGTCCTCGCTAAACAGGAGCCCCTGCACCGGCGACACGTCGATGTGAACCTCGATGAGTCGCACGTTCCGGTACTCGTTGCGCGAGAGCACGTCGGCTATCTCGGCGTTTAGCTCCGTTCTGAACTCCGCGTCGGCGACCGACAGGAGGCTCACGAACGCGAGGATACTGCCCAACGCGATGAGCGCGAAGGTGATGATGCCGAGCAGTTGGAGCGTCCGCTTCCGGGCGGAGTCCGTGCGGGCTTCCGAGACGGGTCGGTAGCCGCTCAGCCACAGCAGGCTGAGCGCGACGAGGTTCACCGCGAGGATGTTCACGAGCAGGAGCGTGCCGGCCTCCGCCACCGCGAGCGGGGCGTTCCACGCGATGCCGATACCGACGGTCGCGGCGGGCGGGACCAGCGCGACGGCAATCATGGCACCCACGAGGACTGACGAGACCCCGCGGGTGAGGCTGAGCACCGCGGCGACGCCGGCCCCGACCGCGAGCACGAGCGAGAGGACGTTCGGCGTCAGTCGCTCTTGGACCTGCGGGACCTCGATGGGGTTGAACCCCGGCGGGACTAACAGCGTCTCCTTGACGAGAAGCGAAAAGGCGAGTCCGCTCGCGATGGCGAGCGCCACGCCGAGGACCTGCAGTCCGACCCCGCGGCGGAACAGTCTGGGCTCGTAGAGGACACTCCCCACGGAGGCCGAAATCGCGGGCCCCATCACGGGCGCGATAATCATCGCGCCGATGATGACCGCCGCGGAGTTCGAAAGCAGACCTGTCGTCGCCACGACCGCGCTCACGATGGTCATCGCCACGAACGTCGAAAGCGGAGGGGCCATGTCCTCGGCGCGCGAGACGAGTTCCGCACGCGACAGCGAGAGGTCCGTGTAGTTCGCTTTGACCTGCTCGAACCGCTTGGAGACGACCGTCTCCGCCGAGACCACGATGGTGTAGCCGTCGTCCTCTAAGCCGACGGCTCGGAGGCGCGTCAGTATCGGGTCGACCGCGCTCGTCGGGACTGGAAACGAGACCTGCGCGTCGTACCCGCCCCTCCCGACCTCCGTGCTGACCGCGTAATCGATGCCCTCGCTGTCTAACTCGTCGAGAACTGCCTCTACGCTTCCGGTCGGGATGAGTACGTGAACGAGCCGCATCGTCGCGGTAGAATACGCCTCAACCACACATAAATACATAAGTTAAATGTTCGTAACTATTCAATAATCGCGGGGCGGTGACAGTAGGGAGGACAGGACAGTCCGCCGAAGTGGGAGACGCGTCGGTTCGTCGGGCGGTGGGATACTCCGACCCGAATCGGTTATCCGACCCCGTTCCGAAGGGGAGGGCAATGGCACACGACACCGCCCGCGCGTCTGCGAGCCCCGCAGACCACCTCCAAGCGTACGGTGGCATCATCATCGTTGTCGCCCTCTCGCTCATCGTCGGCGCGACGTTCGGCTCGCTCGCCGGCGGTCTCGCTCGCGGCGTGGTTCCGGGCGACACCGCACTCATCGGCGCGATACAGAGCGCCGGACAGTTCATCGGCTTCGGCGTCGTCGGCGCGGGCTACCTCGCCGCCCGCGACGACTGGAACCTGATTCGGTTCGAGCGACCGACCGCCCGCGACGCCCTGTGGATCGTCGGCGGGTTCGTCGCCGTGATGGGCGTCTACCTCGGCGCGTCGGCGCTGATGTCCGCGCTCGGCATCCAGAGCGGCGACAGCGTCATCGCCCAGCAGGGCCGCGAGAACCCGGTGTACTTCCTGTATCTCACCGTCGTCACCATCGTCCTCGTCGGCCCGGCGGAGGAGCTTATCTTCCGCGGCGTCGCCTTCGGCGAACTCCGTCGACTCTGGGGTCCCGCGCCGGCGGTCGTCCTGTCGAGTCTGGTGTTCGCGTCGATTCACGTCTGGTCGTTCTCCGGCGAGGGAGCCTTCGTCTCGCTGGGGATGGTGTTCCTCCTCGGAAGCGTCCTCGCGCTCGTCTACGAGAAGAGCGGAAACTTGCTCGTCGCCGCGCTGGTCCACGGGCTGTACAACGCGGTCCAGTTCCTCGTGAGCTACGCGCAGGCGACCGGCATGGTGTAAACTACCCTACCCTACTCCCTCGGCGCTGTGCGCCTCGGTCCTTGAGGGTAGGGCTTTGATGTGGACTCCCGGCAATCAGTCCCCAGTAATAGGCTGGTGACTCTCACCGTTCAACATCCCACCATTCACACGCACGTCTACTGGTGCGTCTCCGCTCCCCGACTTGGGCGAGGAACGGAGGCTATGTGTCTGTTTCCGGGCGTATCGCACCCCGATATTCTTCGCCGCATTGTAGTCCGCGTTGACCTCATACTCGCATTTCTGGCACTCGAAGTGTTCTCCCTTGCGGTTGCCGTCGTGCGTAAAGCCACAGTCCGTCCGAGAACACCGTTGGGACGTGTGGTTCGGCTCAACCTCCTCCACGGAGACACCCTGCTCTGGTGCCTTGTAGGAGACGTACTCGGCGAGGCGTCGGAACGCCCACACGTGGTGCCACTTCGCGTCCGGAAGCCGCTCGCGGATGTCCGTTAGGTCCTCGAACACGATCACGTCGCAGGCGTGTTCGAGGGCTTCCGAAACGATCTCGTTGGCAACCGTGTAGATGTACTGTTTCCGCCACGCTTCTTCACGCTTGCCGAGCCGAAGCAGCGCGTTGTGTGCGGCCTGCGTGCCGCGCTGTTGCATCTCACCACGCCGCCTCTCGAACTCGCGGCACCAATGGTCGTACTCGTCTCCCTGCCAGAACGTGCCGGTCGAAGCTACTGCGAGGCTGTTGACGCCGAGGTCGATACCGAGGACTGTTTGGTGCCCGGTATCTGCCGAAACCTCGGGCTCGTCGTCATCGTACTTCCGGGTCGTAATGTGGAAGTAGAACTCGTCGGTCGCCTTGTCGTATTGGAGTGTACTCGCCCGGAACTCGTACTCTTCGGAAAGAACGTACTGTTCGTAGGGTGTCGGGCTGTCCGCCGGGAGTTCAAAGTCGCACTCAACACGCCCGTTGACGGTTGAAAGCGAAACTTTGTTTCGGTAGAATGTGGCGCTTCGCTTATCGTACAGCATACTCCACGAGGTGAACTCCGGTCGGCTCACGCGCTTGCCCTGTTTCCACCGTTCGACACACCCTGTCGTTGCTTGGACGGCACGTCGGATGGCTTCTTGGACGAGGTTCGCGGTGAGTTCTGTTTCCTCTCGCAGTTCCTCATAGAGCGCATCCCGTGCGGTCGCGTTCGCCGTAACGCAATTCGTGTAGGAGCGATCGTCCCAACAGAACTCGGCGGCACGGTTTGCACAGTGAAGGAACTGGCGAGCTGACTCGTGGAGGTCGTCGCGTCGCTCATCGGGAACGATGAGTTTGACCGGCGCGGTTCGACGCACCTCCATACTTCAGACGAAGAACTATCGGTTCTTAATTATTTAGGAGTCAGGTGGCCAGAGTATGCCGGTTGTGCCGTACCATGTCGGTTTCCTCTCCGACCTACTCGCTTGCTTCGCTCACTCCTTGAGGTCGGAGGCTCCACCTTGTATAATGCTGAAAAAGAACGTCGGACAGCCGAGTCGAGTCGGCCAGTTCGACCGGCTTACGCCGGATTCTTCCGCGTCAACTCCATCCCGCAGATGGGGCAGCGCTCTTTGTTCTCGTCGAACTCGCGGCCGCAACCCTGACACTGGAACTTCCAGCTCCGCTGTTCTGCGATGCCGTCTTGGGCGATGACTTCGACGCCGACGTTGAGCCGCTCGGCGACGTTCTGCATCGCGTAGTCGTCGGTGACGAGCGTCGCGTCGAGTTCGAACGCGGCGGCGATGAGGCGCGTGTCAGTCTCCGAGAGCACGTCGCGGTCGCCGGTCTCACCCGCGGCGCGAAGCACCTTGTCTACGGTCCCCTGTCCGGGGATGTGGACGTACATGCCCGCGCCTTCGAGCGCGTCGAAGCGGAAGGCGTGCTCGCCGGTGAGTTCTTCCTTGACGAGGGGAATCGAGGCCGTCTCGTCGTCGGTGTGGTACTCGTGGATGAACGCAGAAGCGTCGAGAATCCGCATTGAGAATCTATCCTGAAACTACCGTTGGACGACGATGTAATCCTTAACCGCCTGCACGCGATTCACCGGGACTCGGAACCGACCGCGGTCGTCCTGGTCGAATGCCACGCGGCTCGGGGCGACCTGCTCGTTCGGCTGGACGAGGAGGTCGTGAAGCTCGCCCGATTTCAGATCCATCGTGATGTTGTACAGCATCCCGAGTTCCGTCCCGTCGGACCCCATGACGGCCTTTCCGGAGAGGTTCTCGGCGAGTATGTCGGCCATACACACCCCTTCCTCGCCGGTTCACATAAACGACACGGGCACGTCTGACGGACGGCCGACGAGCGAATCCGGACCCGAGCGTGGGCCGCGAGAACAGTCGACACGGCGAATCGCGGGGTCGTGCGCCCGTGACGATGGACTTAACTTGAGTCACCGACTCGATTCCGGTAAGAGCTTTCTCCGGGGCGATTCTCCATGTCCGACACTGATTCGACGTCACAATCCGATACGCTTCGCACACCCATCGTGGCCGTCCTCGGCCACGTGGACCACGGGAAGACGAGTCTTCTCGACAAGATTCGCGGCTCCGCCGTCAGCGAGGGTGAGGCCGGTGCCATCACCCAGCACATCGGCGCGACCGCGGTCCCCTTAGACACCGTCTCGCAGATGGCCGGCAGCCTGGTCAAACCCGAGGACTTCGACCTCCCGGGGCTGTTGTTCATCGACACGCCGGGCCACCACTCGTTCAGCACCCTCCGCTCTCGCGGCGGGGCGCTCGCCGACATCGCCATCCTCGTGGTCGACGTGAACGACAGCTTCCAGCCGCAGACCGAGGAGGCTATCGACATCCTCAAACGAACCGGGACGCCGTTCATCGTGGCCGCGAACAAGATAGACACGACGCCGGGCTGGAACCCCCAAGAGGGGGCCCCCATCCAGAAGACCTACGAGGAACAGTCCCAGCGCGCCCGCTCGAAACTCGACGAGAAGCTGTACGAGATTATCGGCGAACTCTCCGACCGTGGCTTTTCCTCGGACTTCTACTGGCGCGTCCAGAACTTCCAGTCCAACATCGGCGTCGTCCCCGTCTCGGCGCTCACCGGCGAGGGCATTCCGGACCTGCTGGGCGTCCTCATGGGCCTCTCCCAGCGATACATGAAAGACGAGATGGCCATCGACGTGGCCGGCCCCGGCTCCGGGACGGTCCTCGAAGTCAAGGAGGAACGCGGCTTCGGCGCGACCCTCGACGTAGTCCTCTACGACGGGACGATTCGCGCGGGCGACACCGTCGTCGTCGGCGGCGCGAACGACCCCATCGTCACCGAGGTCCGCGCGCTCCTCCAGCCCCGCCCGAACGCCGAGATTCGTACCGAAAAACGGTTCGACAAGGTCGACGAGGTCCGCGCCGCGGCCGGTGTGAAAATCGCCGCGCCCGACCTCGAAGACGCGATGGCCGGCGCGCCGGTCCGCGTCGTCGGCGACCGCGACCTCGACGAGGTCATCCGCGAGGTCGAAGCCGAACTCGCCGACATCGAAGTGACGACCGAAGAGGAGGGCGTCGTCGTCAAGGCCGACACACTCGGCAGCCTCGAAGCGATGGCGAACGCCTTACAGGAGGCCGAAGTCCCCATCCTCCGCGCCGAGGTCGGCGACATCGCCCCGCGCGACGTGGCCGTCGCCTCGACCGCCCGCGAACCCGAGCACAAGGTCATCCTCGGCTTCAACGTGGACGTGCTCTCGAACGCGGAGGCCGAACTCGAAAAGAACGACGTGAAGCTGTTCGAAGACGACGTCATCTATCAGCTCGTCGAGGAGTACGAAGAGCACGTCAACGAGATGAAGCGCGCCCAACAGGAGACGATTCTCGACAAAATCGTCCGCCCGTGTCGCTTCCGCATCCTCCAGGACCACGTCTTCCGGCAGAACAACCCCGCCGTCGTCGGCGTCGAAATCATGTCCGGGACCATCAAGAACAACATGAACGTCGTGAAGTGGGAAGACGGCGAGCCCAACCGCGTCGGTCAGCTCTCGGGTATCCAAGAGAACGGTGAGGACGTGTCGAGCGCCCGCGCGGGGTCGCGCGTCAGCGTCGCCATCGACGGCCCGACGGTCGGCCGGCAGATAGACGAGGGCGACGAACTCTGGATCGAACTCCCCGAGAAGCACGCGAAGATTCTCGAACAGGAGCTCCGCGACGACATCCCCACCGACGAACTGGAGGCGCTGTCGGGCTACCTCGAAAAGCACCGCCGCCGCGACCCCTTCTGGGGGAAGTAGGCAACTCATCTCGCCCTGGGCGTCCCGTTGACTTACTGCATCTGCGACCCGCAGGGCCCGTCCCGTCCGGCGAAATAACTAATATTCAGACGTTCCTACTCGTTTTCGAGTGGTATCATGCGCACACGAACACCCCATAGCGACAGCATCGTCTCGGAAGCGACGCGGTACGACGCCATCCTCGCGACACTTCCGCTCCCACTTGCCGCCGGAACCGTCGTCGGCACGCTCTCGCCGCTCCCCCTCTCGCTCGTCGTCGGCGCGAGCGGACTCGTCTCGGCGGCCGTCCTCGCCTACGGGTTGTTCGTTGCGACACCACGGTCGGTGACCGGTCCGGCCGGCGGGTCGGGCGCGTCCGCCGAGACCGACGCACCGCTCGACGGCGTTACGTCTCGCGTCCGCGACGACACCGGTCGAAACCGCCGTCGCGGGAGCGTCTGAGCGGAGTCACTCGCTCGCTCGTCTTGCGCTCAGGGGCGGTTCCACTCCCAGAACCAGTACGCCGCGCCGAACAGCATCAGCCCCGCGCCGAAGGCCGACGTCGCCGGTTCCGGGAAGACAAACAGCAGGAAGCCGACGATGATGAGCGTCGTCGGACCAATCTCGTCCGCGTAGTCGAAAATCGAAGCCATACCTCTCCTTCGACCGCCTCCGTGAAGTGTATTGTTCTCGTTCTGAAGTGACGAGAGAACTCGGAGATGAGACTGCACGTGAAGCGCAGCGAGAGAACGAGCGCGGCGAGTGCCAGCCGGCAGTGACGAAAGCTAAAATCGAGCGTTCAAGAAATACTTAATGTGTGGTGAATATGTCATATTGGCAATAGCCCCATGCAGAACTCAGGGACTTCATCTTCGACTCCTCAAAGAGACGAACGCATGACGTACTTCATCCTCACGATGATGTTCACGGTCGGGTTCTTTTTCTTTGGATACGGACTTGCAACAACGATAGGTCTTCTTCCAAGTGCGTGGGGAATCGTCGGTGTATTTGGGTTTGTACTGTTTCTTATTGGCACACTCTCGGTTAGCCTCGTGACTCTCGTAACAGTACAATTCTGGCGTCAAGACCAACCACACCAAATCACGAGGCGACGAGCAGTTCTTACAAGTCTTAGCGCCGCCACGATAACCTTCGGTGCCATACTTGCCTCATGGCAACTTCGGACTGGTGATTTCACCAAACTTCAGTTTCAAGAATGGATTCTCTTCGGGTCAGTGGTGTTGAGCCTCCAGTTCGTTCTGGGAACTGTAAAACCGAGACGGAAGCGGCGACTTCTCCTATTGGGTGAATTGGCTGTCGTCTTCGGCTTTGTCTTCCTGTTTGAGTTCTTTAGCACAGGTGAGACCAATCTCGTGTCGAATTCATTCGTGAGCGGGGGTGCCTCAATGGTGTTATTACTGTTCGGCGGGCCGCTGTACCTACTGGGTAGTCGTCTCAGTAGGGTCCCTCAGTGAACCGTTTCGGTGTCAAGTCCCGGGGCACTCGCCTTGCGTATCTGTCGATGAGTGTACTACCCTGAGTTTGCAGATCGCTGAACGGCTGTATTGGATTCGGCGCGAAACAAACGAGGTCGTCATGCTGAACTCACCCTCTGTCTGTGTCACGCCACACCGAACAAACGCTGAGGGTTTCAACAGAGCCAAAAAATTGGGCCGCGGTCGGGACGACGAGGGTCAGCGGAGCGCTCGCGTCAGTCGCCACTCGGACCCCGACGGCGACGTGGGGTATCCGGGGTTACCGAGCGGCGGGCGTGAGGTCGTCGCCGACGGCGCTCATCACCTGAAACGCCGCGCTGGCGGCGAGGCCGCGAGCGACCTCGTTGCGGTCCTCGTCGGTGAGGCCGGCGTCGAGGTCGTCGGCGTCCGGCGAGAAGCCGGCGCTGACGGGGTGGCCGACCGGCGGGTGGACAGCCACGGTCGCCAGCGGTCCGTTCGCCCCGGTCGAGAGCTCCGAGCCGACGGCGAACCCCTCGGGGAGGTACGACTCCGTCCGCGAGACGATGCCGGCGACGGCCCGCCGGAGTGCGTCCATCTGCTCGACGGTCAGTTCTCGGTTGGCCGACGGCTGGCCGGCCCCAGCCACGCCGGGAGCGCCCGCATATGGGTTGTTCCCGTTCATCAGTCGTCTGCGATACGGGTAGGACGTGTAAAAAGCCGTCGTCGGCGGTGATGTGGTGAGCGAATCGAAAACCGGCTGGCCGCGCGGCGACGCCGCCGTCAGGCCGGTCGCGGGAGTGACACGGTGACCACGGTCCCGTGGGCCTTCGGCTTCGAGATGTCGAGCGACCCGCCGGAGGCGTCGACGATGGCGCGGACGAGCCAGAGACCGACGCCGCTGGTGTGCGAAAGCGGCGTCTCAGCCCCGGAAAGGAGGGCGTCGCGCTCGGCATCGGGAATACCGGGGCCGTTGTCGGTGACGGTAACCCCGACGACTTCGCCGAGTTGCCAGACGCCGACGTGCACCTCCGGTTCGTCGCAGTCGGCGTGGACGACGGCGTTGTCGAGTAACTCCGCGAGACTCCGCGGGAGCGCCGGGTGCGCCCGCACGACGAGCGCCTCCGGCGAGGCGACCGAGACCTGCACCGCCGGGTACTCCATTTCGAGGTCCTCGACGGCGTCGGCGACCGCACAGGAGAGGTCGACGTCGACCTCGTTCCCCTCAGCGAGTTCGACGGTGCGGAGGAGCGCGACCTCGTCGCTCACTTCGACCAGCCGGTTCGCGCGCTCCTGAATCGCCTCGACCGGATCGATGTTCGAACTCGCGTCGCCTTTCGACTCGACGAGTTCGGCGTAGCCGAGGATGGCGGTGCAGGCGTTTCTGATGTCGTGTCTGAGGATTCGATGGAGGACGCTCGTGTGTGCGAGCGTCGATTCCAGTTGCTCGGAGGTCCGGTTCAGTTTGGACTGACTCCGGTTGACGAGGGCGTACACCAACAGCGCCGACAGGCCGACGAACAGCCATCCCTTCGCCGTCTGGATGAGTTCGTGGTTCGGGAGTCCCACTACGAGACTGTCGCTCGTCGCGACCCAAAGGAAGCCGAAGGCGGCGTAGATAAGCGCCACTCGCCCGGAAGACAGGTCGAACGGCGCGTCACCACTCATGCCGGAGAGATTCTCACAAAAGCTGATGAGTCCGTCGGTCAGCACATGGGCGGTTTAGAAGACGGATTCGCTCTGTCCGTAGGCCGCGACCGTGATGGCGGTAGTGTAGCCGTCGCCCTCGTGGGTCCCGGTCGTGAGCGCGACGTCCTCGTCGTCAAACGACCACTCGCGGAGGTTCCGGCCCGCTTCGAGTCCGTCGAGGACGGCCGCGCGAACGCTCGCTTCGTCGGTTCCGGACGCCTCGTAGAACAGACCGGGTCCGGAGCCGGTCGCCCAACCGAGGCCGGCGACGACCGTCTCGCCGGGCGTCGAGGTGGTCTCGCGGGCCTGCACCACGGTCAGTCGGTTGCCCGCCGGGCCGAGGTCGGGGGCCACGTCGACCGCCTCGACGGTCGCGTCGGCGGGGACGACCGAGGAGACAGTGACGAGGTTGTAGTTGTGGACGTTGGCGGCGGCGAGGGCGGCGTCGTACGACGCCATCTCGGTGGGGGCGGTGCCGACCCCGCGGACGACGCGAATCGTGTTCATGTCCGAACTCTCGCGGCGGCGGAAAAGGGGGTTACGAATAGTGGCGCTCGAAAGCCGAGGCGACCGACCGTCGTCGGTAACGGGTGTCGGTGACTCAGTACTGGTAGTCCGTGAAGCCCGAGATGGGGCCGGTGCCGGACTCCTCGACGTTCGAGAGCTTCTCGTGGGCGGCGTCGAAGTCCGCGCCCGTCACCTCGGTCCGGCCGTCGCGGATGGCGAACATCCCGGCCTCGGTCGTGAGCGACGCGATGTCCGCGCCGGAGTAGTCGTCGAGTTCCTCGGCGAGCGCGTCGAGGTCCACGTCGTCGGCGACGTTCATGTCGCGGGTGTGGATGTCGAGGATGCGGCGGCGGCCCTCGACGGCGGGCTTGGGCACCTCGATGAGGCGGTCGAACCGCCCCGGGCGGAGGATGGCCTCGTCGAGCATGTCGAAGCGGTTGGTCGCCGCGATGATGCGGATGTTGCCGCGCTCGTCGAAGCCGTCCATCTCGGCGAGCAGCTGCATCATCGTGCGCTGGACCTCGGCGTCGCCGGAGGTCTTCGAGTCCGTGCGCTTCGAGGCGACGGCGTCGATTTCGTCGATGAAGATGACAACGGGCTCGCGCTCGGCGGCGAGCTTGAACAGGTCGCGGACGAGCCGCGCGCCCTCGCCGATGAACTTCTGGACGAGTTCGGAGCCGGCCATCTTGATGAACGAGGCGTTGGTCTCGTTGGCGACGGCCTTCGCGAGCATCGTCTTACCGGTCCCTGGCGGGCCGTACAGGAGCACGCCCGCGGGCGGGTCGATGCCGACTTCCTCGAACATCTCGGGGTTCTCGAGGGGCTGTTCGACGGCCTCGCGGACCTCGCGGA
This sequence comes from Haloferax sp. AB510, assembly GCF_024136985.1. Classification (NCBI taxonomy): domain Archaea; kingdom Methanobacteriati; phylum Methanobacteriota; class Halobacteria; order Halobacteriales; family Haloferacaceae; genus Haloferax; species Haloferax sp. AB510. The sequence continues at coordinate 12,370 of NZ_JAMYJY010000014.1, read as the reverse complement.
CCTGCTCGTCGATGCCGCCGATGTCGTCGTAGGTGACCGTCGGCGACTCGACGACCTCCATCGCCTGCGCCCGCGCGTCCGTCTCGTCGTCGAGAATAGTCTGGACGGCGAACGAGTCGTTGATGGCGACGCGGTCGCCGGGTTCGATGTCGTCGATGTTCAGGCTCGGTGCGAACTCAGTCAGGACCTCCTGGTTGTTGCCGTGCTGCTTGATGATGACGCCGTCGTCGGTCAACTCCTCGACCGTGGCGATGTAGTACGAGGCCGTCTTCAGGGCCTCGTTTCGCGCCTTCATCTGGTCGACCTCGTCGACCAGTTCGGCGTGACGGTCGTCGGCGTTCTGGAGCCGCTGGTCGAGTTCGCGGTTGACGTCGACCATGCGTTCGAAGTGCTGGCGGAGTGCAGAGAGGCGCTCTGCATCCGACATCTCGGGGTCCAGATCGAGATGAGGACGTTCCGGGAGAGATGGACTCCGTGACATCAGTGATTGGCCACACTTAGGCATGCGCGTAAATGTGCCTTTGGGTCAGAGAACACGAGTGCGCCGCTCGAAGCGGTTTTAGGTGACAGCGACTCCGTGGCGGTTCGTCTTCCGGGCGAATCGGCGGCCCGCGGGCGGTGTCTACGACTCGCGCGAAGCGGACGGGCCCAGCAAGAGCACTCGCGTATCAAGAAGATATGGAAGGAGGAAGTTGCGGAGGTTCGGTGTGTACAGGTCGCCCCTCGTTTCGGCCCGACATGCCCTCCGCGAGAACAAATACGACGCCCACCGACTTGAAAGGAATTCGTCATCGCCGAGAACGTCCCGTAACTCGGGATGTCGGTATCCATCCGGTACTATCCGCCGGGCGATGCCTGGAAGCCATCGACCGAAAGCCGTCACCGAGTCCGCTCGCCCTGATAGCTCCCGTCGTAGGTCTCGTCGTGGTTCGCGTCCGCGAGGACGATTTGGGCGACGCGCGCGCCGCGTTCGAGTTCGACCGGGTGGTGGACCTGCAGGAGTCCCTCGCCTTTCCCCTCGTAGCCGGCGTCCCAGACGGCCGTGTTCAGCATACAGGAGTTCCGCATGAGCGACGACCGCGGGTAGATGAAGCCGACGTGGTCCTCGGGGATGTGGACCGTCTCGGCGTACTGGAGGACGTACCCGCCGGGGTCGAGTCGGTACGTCTCGGTGTCCGGGTCGGCGAACTCGAGGGCGCGACGCTCGCCGACGGTCTTGCCCTCGCGGCCGAGGCGACCCGGTTCGACCTGTTCGAGGACCGCTTCGAGCGTCAGGTCGACGCCGTTGGGTTGGACCTGTTCGGCCGTGACCGGCGAGATGTGCTGTGCGACGAACGAGCCAGCGCGGTGCATATCCGAACCCTGTTTAGCGGGCGCAAAACTGTGCCGGACCGCGCCCGTCGTCTCCCCGATAGTCGCCCCGCGTTTGGGGTCGTGAGAGGAGTCCAAACTGCCCCCTGCTTGGGGCGGTGACGCCCCCCGCGGTGACAAGTCACATGGGAGAACCAACAAGGAGTTTAATGGCCCTTAGACGCTAGAAACCCCGAGACGGCGCTATCTTTCACGTTCGAAGATAGGGAAGTACGCGGGATTTATATCCGAGGACCATCGAGGTTCGGGTGTTATGGGACAGACGCTCACGGAAAAGATTCTCTCGGACCACCTCGTCGAGGGTGACCTCACCCCCGGAGAGGAGATCGGAATCGAAATCGACCAAGTCCTGATGCAGGACACGACTGGGACGATGGTTTGGCTCCAGTTCGAGGCGCTCGACCTCGACGAGGCGCAGACCGAACTCGCCGCCCAGTACTGCGACCACCAGACCTACCAGTTCGACTTCAAGAACACGGACGACCACCGCTTCCTCCGTTCCGCGGCCGGGACATATGGTGCCCACTTCTCCCGCCCCGGTAACGGTATCTGCCACAACGTCCACAAGGAGAACTTCGCCGCACCCGGCAAGACGCTCCTCGGCTCGGACTCCCACACGCCGACCCCCGGCGGCCTCGGCCAGCTCGCCATCGGTGCCGGTGGCCTCGACATCGCTGTCGCCATGGGCGGCGGCGCGTACTACGTCGAGATGCCGGAGGTCGTGAACGTTCGCCTCGAAGGCGAACTCCCCGAGTGGTCCTCCGCGAAGGACGTCATCCTCGAGATGCTCCGCCGCGAGACCGTCAAGGGCGGCGTCGGCAAGGTGTTCGAGTACACCGGACCCGGTGCCGAGTCGCTCAGCGTGCCCGAGCGAACCACCATCACCAACATGGGGACCGAACTCGGTGCCACCTCGTCGCTCTTCGAGACCGACGAGAAGACCAAGGACTACCTCGAGCGCCAGGGTCGCGGCGACGAGTACGTCGAGCTGACGGCCGACGAGGACGCCGAATACGCCGACGAAATCGTCATCGACCTCAGCGACCTCGAACCGCTCATCGCCTGCCCGTCGATGCCGGACAAGGTCGTTCCCGTCCGCGAAGTCGCCGGCGAGAAGGTCGAACAGGTCCTCGTCGGTTCCTGTACGAACGGCGGCTACGAGGACATCCTCCCGGCCGCGAAGATGTTCGAGGGTCGCGAAGTCGCAAAGCACCTCGAGATGATCGTCGCGCCCGGTTCGAAGCAGGCCGGCGAGATTCTCGCTCGGCAGGGCTGGACGGCAGAGATGATGGCCGCTGGTGTCAACGTCTCCGAGGCGACCTGTGGTCCGTGTATCGGTATCGGCCACGTGCCCGCCTCCGACTCCATCTCGCTGCGCACCTTCAACCGCAACTTCGAGGGTCGCTCCGGTATCGAGGACGACAACGTCTACCTCTGTTCGCCGCAGGTCGCCGCCGCCGCGGCGCTCAAGGGCGAAATTATCGACCCGCGTGACCTCGCCGACGAACTCGGTGACCTCGACGCCCCCGGCGTCGAACTCCCCGAGAAGTACGACGGCTCGAAGACGGACCTCATCTACGCCGAAGACGCCATCGACGACGAGCTCATCAAGGGCCCGAACATCGGCGAGGTCCCGCTGCAGGACCCCCTCGGCTCCAACATCTCGGGTGAGACCCTCCTGAAGATGGAGGACAACATCACGACCGACCACATCATCCCGGCGACGTCCGACATCCTCAAGTTCCGCTCGAACATCGAGCGCCTCTCGGACTTCACGCTCTCGCGCGTCGACGAGACGTTCGCCCAGCGCGCCAAGGACGCCGGCACCGGCGTCCTCGTCGCGGGCGAGAACTACGGACAGGGTTCCTCCCGCGAACACGCCGCGATGTGTCCGATGTACCTCGGCATCGAGGCGGTCCTCGCGCAGTCGTTCGCTCGCATCCACAAGGCGAACCTGTTCAACTTCGGTATCGTCCCCCTCGCCATCGACGAGGAAACGTACGAGAAGATCGAGCAGGGCGACGACGTCGAAATCGTCGACGACGTTGCCGAAGCCGTCGAATCCGGCCAGGAAGAGTTCACCATCCGCGTGAACGACGACTGGGAAGCGACGGCGAACCTGCACGCCTCCGAGCGCGAGCGTCGTATCCTCACCGCCGGCGGCAAGCTCCCCCTCACGAAGCAGCAGGCCGAGGGCGGCGCTGCCCCCGCGGACGACTGAACGCGACCAACACACCTTCTCACTTTTTCGCCCAGCGAGCGACGGCCATCGCGTGGCCTGAGGTAGTGCACCGCCCGCTCCCGTGCGCGTCTGTCCTAGCGTCGCTTCCGCGTCCGTCCGACGACCGTCCGCGCCCGTGCCGTCGGGCTTTTGCGTGCCAACCACGTAGCGCCGGGCGTGACGGCGTTCGACGACGCGCTCGCCGGCGACTTGGTCGTCAGGCGGGTCGACCGGGCGGACCTCCTCGACGTGCTCCGCATCGAGCGGACGTGTTTCTCCGAGCCGTGGCCGTACTCCGCGTTCGAGATGTTCGTTGACGAGCCGGCGTTTCTCGTCGCCGCCCGCGGGGACGAGGTGCTCGGCTACGTCGTCGCCGACGTGATGCCGAACCACGGCAACGACATCGGCCACGTGAAGGACCTCGCGGTCCGTCCGGAGGCCCGCGGGAACGGCCTCGGCCGGCGGCTGCTCGTCCAGTCGCTGACGGCGATGGCCATCGCGGGCGCCACGGTCGTGAAGCTCGAAGTCCGCGTCTCGAACGAGCCGGCTATCGGCCTCTACCGAAGCCTCGGCTTCGAACCCGCTCGCCGGGTGCCGGGCTACTACGGCGACGGCGAGGACGCGTACATCATGGTCCTCGACGTGGCGGAGTGGCAGCGCGCCTGACAGGACCGCTCGCGGCCGAAGGAGCGCTTATCACGACGAGCCACGTACACGAGTTGTGTTACCGTCCCCCACCGTGCTCTGTGTGAGTGACGACGGCGAGTTCGCGGCGTCTCTCGACTCGTCGCTGTCGTCGCTCAGGAGCGACGACCGTCCGGCACGTCCGCACCCCCGCCGCGGCGCGCGCGGAACTCGTTTCCGCCTCGGCGGCCATCTCTTGTATCGTCCTGGCCGCCCCCACGGCGGCCGGCGACGAGGGGGCGTTCGTCCGCGACATCTACGCCCAGGGTATCGACGTCCCGATCGTCGTCGCGGCCGCCGACCAGGAGACCGCGACCCGTGCGGTCGAAGCCGGTGCGACGGACTACGTCGTCCGCGACGACGACCCCGAGACGATGTGGTGGCTCGCCTTCCGCGTCGAGCGGGCGCTCGGCGAATGCACCCTCGCGCGGAGCCACCGGGACCGAATCGAACAGCAGCGCGTCGTCTCCGAAATCGGAACGCGGGCGCTGACCGCCGTCGACCTCGACTCGACGCTCGACCAGGCCGCGAGCGCGTCCGCGACGTGCTCGACGCCAGTTCGGTCACGGTTTTCGAGGGCCTCGACGACGGCGCGTTCCGCGTCGCCGCCGCCGCGGGCTGGTCGGCGAATCGTGGCCACGGACTCGCCGCGGCCGGGGGAACGCAGGCAGTCGAGACGTACCAATCCGGTCGTTCGACGCTCGTCGAGGACTTCGACGACGACGAGCGCTTCGAGCACGTGAGCGGCGCGGGGCCGTCGGAACCGAAAAGCGGAATGAGCGCGGCCATCGGCGGCGACGACACCCGGTGGGGAGTCATCGCCGTCCACGGCGTCGCCCGCGGGCAGTTCACCGACGACGACGTGCTCTTCTTGGAGAACATCGCTGCCGTCGTCGGCGCGGCGACCGAGCGGCACGAACTGAAAAGCGCCCTCTCGGAGGTCTTAGGGCGGATGGACGAGGCGGTGATGGGATTCGACGCGGACTGGCGCGTCACCTACGTCAACTCGACGGCCGAACACGGCCTCGGGATGTCGGCCGCGGCGGTGTTGGGGACGCGCATCTGGGACTCGGTGCCCGAGGCGACCGTCTTTCGCGAGGAGTTCGAGCGCGCGATGGAGCGACAGGAGCCGACGACTTTCGAACAGTACTACGACCGCCTCGAAACGTGGTACGCGGTTCGGGCGTACCCCTCCGAGACGGGGCTCTCGGTCTACTTCACCGACATCACGGAGCAGTTGGAACACGAGGTCGAAGCCGAGCAGTACGGGCGGATGCTGGCGACCGTCGCCGACGCGGTGTACGCGCTGGACGACGAGGGGCGGTTCGCGGCGGTCAACCCCGCGTTCGAGCGACTCACCGGACTCGACCGCGACCGCGTCATCGGGTCGTCCACGGCGTTGCTCACCGAGAACGCGAGTGCGACCGACGGCAGCGACGAGGCGTTCGCGTCGACCTCGCAGGGAATCGTGGAATTGGACCTGCGGACGCCCGACGAAGGGGTCGTCAGAGTCGAGGACCACCGGACGCCACTGGTCGTCGGCGGGGAGGAGGTCGGTTCGGTCGGCGTCCTCCGCGACGTGACGAAGCGACACCGCTACGAGCGCCTGCTCGCGACGCTCCACGACCGGACCCGAGAGATGATGGGCGCGACCGACCGACAGGCGGTCCTCCGGGCCGCCGTCGACGCCTGCGACGAGGTGCTCGGCGACGCCCGGACGGAGCTTTTCGTCTTCGACGAGGCGGACACGAGCCTCGTCCGCGTCGGCGCGGCCGGAACCGGCCTCGGCGACAAACCGGTCGGTGGCGGCCTGGACCGCGGCGGAGTCTGGGACGCGTTCGTCTCCGGCGAGGTCCGCGTGGTCGAACTCGCGCCCGACGGGGGCGTCGTCGACGGCGTCGAGCGCGTCATCGCCGCGCCGCTCGGTCGCCACGGCGTTCTCGTCACCGGCCACCCCGGCACCGTCGCGCCCAACGAGGTCGACGTGGAGCTCGTGAACCTGCTTTCTGCGACGGTCGAGGAGCTGCTCGACCGAATCGACGCCGAGGCGGAGCTACGCGAGCGCGACCGCCGGCTCGAGGCCCAGAACGAGGCGCTCACCCGACTCGACCGAATCAACGCGACCATCCGGAACATCAACCAGTCGCTCATCCGCGCGCCGACCCGTGGCGAGGCGCTCTCGGCCGTCGCCGAGCACCTCGTCGACGCCGACGACTACGCCATTGTCTGGCACGCAGAGGCCAGGGACGTGGACGAGACGTACCGGCCGACGAGCGACGCGGTTCACGGTGCTGACACCGCCTACGCCGACCGGCTCGGAGAGGTGGCGTCCGCGGAGCCGCTGTTTCCCCTGCTCAAAGCCGCCGTGGAGACCCAGGAGATACAGGTGATAGCGGACGTGCTCGATGACCCCGCGTGGGCCGACCACCGCGGCGACGCCCTCAGCTACGGGTTCCGCGCTATCGCGGCCATCCCCGCGGTCGCCGACGACCGAGTGGAGGCGCTGTTCGTCATCCACGCAACCGACCCGGACGCCTTCGCCGACGACGACGGCCTGCTCACCGACCTGGGCGAGACGGTCGGCTACGCCCTCGCGGCCACCGGGCGCGCCGACGCCATGCTGACCGAACGCCGGACGGACGTGCAGGTACAGCTCGGCGGCGACCGGCTGTCGCTGTCGCGGCTCGCCCGGCGCGTCGGCCGCGCGGTGAGCCTCGGCGGCGTCATCCCGAACTCCGACGGCTCCGTCATCGCGTTCGTTACCAGCGACGCGGAACCCGAGGAAGTCGTCGCCGCCGGACGGGACATCGCGACGCGCGTGCGCCACGTCTCGACCGACGACTCGGGATCACTGTTCGAACTCCGCCTCCCGCGGGAGTCGCTGTTCGAGACGCTGTACGCCTCGGAGGCGACCCTGCGCGCGCTCGACGCGACGCCGACCCAGACCACGCTCACCGCCGAGGTGCCGGAGCGAATCCGGGTCCGGTCGTTCGTCGACGCGCTCGACTCGAACTACCCGGGGACGAGTCTGCTGTCGCGGCGGACCGCGGACGACGGCACCGAGTCGCCGCAGACGTTCGCCGCCGAGATGCGCGAGGCGTGGACGAGTCGGCAGTACGAGTCGATTCGGGCGGCCCACCTCGCCGGATTCTACGAGTGGCCGCGCCGCAGCACCGCCGAGACGCTCGCCGAGACGTTCGACATCAGCGCGCCGACTTACCAGTACCACCTGCGCGCGGCCGAGCGAAAACTGGTCGGGCGCGTCTTCAAATGACAACGTACCACATGAGAACCAGCGATACCAGCTGATTTTCAGTTACGGTTCTAGGTACCTAGAGGTGGCGCGCGCGCCACCACTAGTTGGATAGCAGCGACCGATATATCCACGAGCGTCGTCGGCACGGGTGTCGGCGAGGCGCCGACGCGAACCGAACCATGGACGAAACTCGCGTGTTACCGGGCAACGATGTGGGATGGAACACGGGGTCGACCGACGAGGTCGTCGCCCGACACGATTGGAGCGGACGAGACACCCTCGCGGTGACCGTCGTCACCGCGACCGCTCAACTGACAGACGTGGACGCTGTCGACCTCCCGCCGCTGTCCGAGACTATCGACCCCGACGCGCTCTGCCAACTGTTCGCTCCGCTGGCGCGGGCACCGGCGACGGACGGCGGCACCCGCGGGTCGGTCGTCCCCTCGCGCGGTCGAATCGGGTTCCGGTACGCTGCCTGCGACGTGACCGTCTGGGCCGACGGAACGGTCATCGTCAAGTCCGCCTGACGCATCGACACACGAACGAATCGGTATCACCACCACCCACCACCACACGACGCGGCACCTCGTTCGGTGCCGCGAGAGCCGCCTGTCGCCCGCGACCCACCCACCACCGCGCGGGCGACGCGGCCACATTTCCTTTGACGACCGACGACGCCGACGCGGTGCGATACGACAGGACACAACGCGCCGCAACGCGACACAGGGCGACGCGAGAGTGCGACGGGTTTTGGTACACAGAGCCGCTACCGGAGGCCATGGGATACGCCTGTCCGGTCTGCGACGCGCCGCAGCGCGACGAGACGCACCTCGCAAACCACCTCGCGTTGCAGGCCATCGTCCACGGCGACGACCACGAGACGTGGCTGGACGAACACGCCCCTGAGTGGGCCGACCTGAACGCCGACTCGCTCGGCCCGCTCGTCTCCGACCTCGCCGAGGAACGGGAGTTCGACGAGGTGTTCGAGGATACGGTCGACCGCACGGGAGACCGGGGGCACGGCCACGGCCACGACCACGACCACGACCACGACATCCCCGACCGACAGCCGCAACAGTTCGGCGGTTCCGGCGGGTCACAGTCGCTGTCTGGCGACGCGGCGCGCATCTTCGAGGAGGCGCAGTCGCTCACCCGCGAGATGTACGAGGAGGGTGAAGACGGCGACGACGCGAGGGGCGACGACCCCGGCGACGCCGACGATGACAGTGCCAACGACGCCGACGGTTCCGACGACGCGGACAGGAAAGAGTCGTAAGTCCGGGCCCCGAACCGACTGGCGATGGAAACCCACGGGACGATTGCTCCGGCGTCGCTCGACGAGGCCGAGGCCGCCTTCGACCGCGTTGGACCGACCGCACAGGTGGTCGTCCGCGAGACGGCCAAGGCGATGGACTTCGACCGCGAGGAGTACCGAGCGCGCGTGACCGGCGACGTAATCGAGACCGTTCGCAACGCGCTGTTCGCCGAGTCGCTTTCGGTCACGGTCGGCACGCGCGGCGAGTTCGACGACTGGCGCGCGGCCCACGAGGGCTACGAGGTCGTCGAACTCGGCAACCCCGACGTGGACCGCGTCGCGTGGCACGCGGTTCCCTTCGCCGAGACGGTGCTGGCGACGACGTTCCAAAACGAGCGGGACGCCGCCGTCAGTACGCTCCGACGCAACGCCTTCGGCCGCGTCTACCGCGACGCGCTCCTCGGAGAGGAAGCCGAGAGCGACGGCGACGCCGCCGCGGGCGCGGCCGGCGATGACGCCGCCGGAACCGACGACGGCGCGACCGGAGCGGACCGATGACCGACGACGGCCGCCGTCACGAGCGCCTACCCGACCCCGAGTGGCGCGTGCTGGAATCCGAACTCGAGTACGACACCGGCTGGTTCACCGGCGGCTACGACCTCGTCGAACAGCCCAACGGGACCACGAAGCGCTACTACTGGGCCGAACTGGCGACCGCGGTCGTCGTCGTCGCCGTCGCGGACGACCACGTCGTCTTCGTCGAGCAGTACCGGCCCAACATCCGCCAGACCCAGCTCGAACTCCCCGCGGGCGTCGTCGAGAAGGGCGAGTCGTTCACCGACGCCGGACTGCGCGAACTCCGCGAGGAGACCGGCTTCGCCGCCGACTCCGCGTCGGTCATCGGCGACGTGTGGTGTTCGACGGGCGTCCTCCGGCACCGCCGCGGCTTCGTCTTCGCCGAGGGGCTCACGCCGGTCGAACGCGACCTCGACGACAACGAGTTCCTCTCGGTCCGCGCCGTGCCGGTCGAGGAGGCCATCGAGCGGGCGACCGAACCGCCGACGAACGACGCGACCGTCGAGGGCGTCCTCCTCGCCCGCGACGAGGGTCTGCTGTAGATGGTCGACGAGATCTCCCCCGCGGCGGTCGAAGAACTCCTCGCCGGCGAGGACCCGCCGCTCGTCGTGGACGTGAGCACCGAGGCCGAGTTCGCGCTCGGGCACGTGCCGGGGAGCATCAACGTCCCGCTTTCTGACCTCGTCTCGCACCTCGACCGCGTCGCGGGCGCAGAGCGCATCGTCACCGTCTGCCCACGGGGCGAGGCGAGCGTGCAGGCCGTCCGCCTGCTGTCAGCCTACGAGGGGACCGAAGACGCCCGTATCGAGAGCATGGCCGGCGGACTCGACGCGTGGGACGGCCCGCTCGAAGAGGGCATCGACGAGAGCGAACGCGACGACGGACGCCGCTGACGGCGGCGGCGCTGACGCCTGACGCGGCCGCGGACACGAGCGGTCGGGCGACTGGCGGACTAACAGCTCGTGTGCGCTGAGTTGCTTCGAAAAATCTCGACGGCGGGCTAACTCAGAGGTCGGTCACGCGACGTTGAACCCCTTTTCGCGGAGGAAGTCCTCCACGCGGCCGCGGTGGTTGCCTTGGAGTTCGATGGAATCGTCTTCCACGGTTCCACCGCAAGCGAATTTCGACTTCAGGTCCGACGACAGGCTGTCCATGTCGACGTCCTTCGGGTCGAATCCCTCGATGACTGTAACCTCTTTTCCGTAGCGGCGCTCGTCGATGCGGATGACTATCTCCTGAGACTCTTTCGCCACGTCCTCGCAGACGCAGAGCTCTTCAGGGAGCCCGCACGTCGAGCAGACTTCCGACATTACAGTGTGGACCTACAGGATGGGGATATTAAACAGTATCGGGAGGCGGGGTCGCCGTCCCCGGCTTCAAGCGCCCGAGTCGTCCGTGGACGACGTTTCCGATTCGTCGTCCGTCGTCGCGTCGTCGGTCGTGGTCGTGCCGTCGTCGTCGGACTGCACGTCGTCGGTGGTCACCGCGGGGGCGCTCCCGTCGGCGTCCTTCGCCCGCTTGTCGTTGCCGGGCGGCGTCTCCGGGGCGTTGCCGCGGTCACTGTCGCCGGACGAACCCTCGGAGGCGTCGTCAGTCGTGCCGGTCTCGTTGGTCGCGTTTCCGATGTCCTCCCGAACGTCATCGGCGCGGCCGCTCGCCTCAGAACGCGAGTTTCCCGGGGCATCGCTCCGTCCCGCTTCGTCCGGCCGCCCGTTGCGGTCGGTTTCCGACTCGTTTTCGGCGCGGTCGCGGCCGATTCCCTTGCCGGGATTCCCCGCGATTTCGCGGGCGATTTCGGCGACTTCGGGGCCGGTGAGTTCGCTCGCGTTCGTGCGGAGCCTGTCGAGTTCGGCCGTGTCGACGCCGCGCGCCGAGAGGTCCTGGGCAGGGACCGTCGAGGCGGCGTCAGCCGTCTGGTTCAGCATGCTCCGGGTGCGCTCGATGTCGGCGACTGTTTGCGTCAATCGCGCGCGGTACTGACCCTCCGAGAGGGTGCCGTTTGCGCGCTGGGCTTCGAGGCGGTCCCTGCGCTGTTCGAGTTCGGTGAGGCGCTCGCGTACCGTCTCGACCTGCGTGGAAACGACCGCGGCCTTCGAGGCGTTCGAGTTCGCGTTCGCGAAGCGCGCTTCGAAGGTACGGCGTTCGAGTTCCCCGTCGGTCTCGGAGCCCTGCACGCCGATGACGGCGGACAGGCGCTGACCGGGGAGCGTCTCCGACGACGCGGCGCTGTCGTTGGTCGCGCTGTCGTTCGCAGTCGTCTGTGCGACGGGAGCGGCGGCCGAGCCATCGGTGGCCGTGATTCCTATCGGTCCGGCCGGGGCGGCGAGAGCGAGCGGTGCGCCAACCGTCGCCAGCACCACGGCGGCGACGACGGCGAGCGCAGCGGTTCGTCGACTCATCACTCTCGTTTTGGAACCCCGTTCCGATATAAACGTGCGGTCGTGCCCGCGAATCAACCCCAGTCAACGGCAGTTTGAACGTCGCGGTCAGGTCGTCGCCGCCCCCCGATTAGGGACCGACCACCGACCGAAACGGTCGTAAGAAATTTATACCTCTTCTGAGTCGCCGTCGTCGCCATCCTCGTCGTCTTCTGGGAGCCGGAGGACGTTCTCGCGGCCGAGTCGGAAGCCCTCGATGGTCCCCTCGTCGCGCATCCCGCGGACGACCTTGCTCGTCTTGGCGTCGGTCCAGTCGAGCGCGCCGGCGACCTCCTGTTGCTTGATGCGGCCGCCCCGGGACTCGATGAGCCGGAGGACGCGCTCTTCGTTGCTGAGGAGTTCCGGCGGCGGACTCGGCTCGCCGTCGTCGTCGCCCGCGGCGGAGTCGTCGTCGGCTTCGTCTGCACCGGCTCCGGCGCTCGCCGCTGCGGTCGCTGCGTCGTCGGCCGCCTCCGAACCGCCTTCGTCCGCGCTCGCGGTGGTCGAGTCGGCGGACGCGCCGGCGTCCGTACTGCCAGCCGCGCCGGCCACGTTTGCGCCGCCGCTGTCGCCGTCGCCGCCGCCGAGCG
>NZ_JAMYJY010000149.1:0-6703 GCF_024136985.1 Haloferax sp. AB510 | reverse complement strand
GGCGTTCGCTCCCGCGCGGTCGACCGCGCCGGCGGCCGGCGCGACGGGGCGTCGGTGGACGCAGTCCAAACGGGCGGGAGCGACGGCCCGGTTCGCTCGGAGCAGACCGCCGGTGGTTATCCCGGTCAAGAGGAACTCCTCGACGACGAGACGCGCATTCTCAGACTCCTCGACGACAGCGGCGGTCAACTCCGGCAGTCGAAGGTCGTCGAGGGAACGGGCTGGTCGAAGTCGAAAGTGAGCCGCGTCCTCTCGCGGATGGCCGACGAGGGCAGCGTCGCGAAGATAAACCTCGGCCGGGAGAACCTCATCGCCCGCCCCGAGAACGTGCCCGAACACGCCAAGTCGCCGTTCGACGAGTCCTGAGCGGGGCGAGCGACCGAAGTTCGGAGCCCGAGTCGGTGGTCCCGAGCGGCGATCCGGAGTTGGAACATACCAACCAAGGCTATAGGCCTCCGGCGACTACCTCGAACCCATGCGCGAATTCGTCTTCACCGTCGAGTACGAGCGGGGTGCCGACGAGGTGATGGACCTCTTCATCGAGAACCCGGACTTACACTCCAAGACCATGGCGATACACGCCACGAGCGAGTCGATGTGGCGACTCGACCGCCTCACCGGGCCGACGGAGGCGCTCGAAGCGTTCGATGAGGTCATCGAACAGGCCACCCGGTGCAACGGCGTCCTCGGGATGTGCGGTGCACCGGTCGTCGAGTGGGAGTTCGAAGTGCTCTCGGAGACGCCCAACGGGCGCATCGTCTACTCCTGCCGCGAGGAGGGCGACGGGATTCAATCGATTCCGCACGTCGCCGCGAAGCACATCGGCGACGGTCTCCTGATGCAGGCCGAGCGCCGAGGGGCCCAAAACCAGTGGCGACTGCTCATCTCCGACGACGACACGGTGAGCGAGATTTACGAGGAGGTCAAAGACAGCCTCAGCGACGGCCTCTCGCTGAGCGTCCAGCGCATCAGCGAACCCGAGTGCTGGCTCGAAGAGGGTGTTTCGACCGACGGCCTGCCGCCGGAACAGCAGGCCGCGCTCGAAGCAGCCGTCGAGTTCGGCTACTACGAGACGCCGCGCCAGCACACCGTCCAAGAGATTTCCGAGGAACTCGACATCCCGAACTCGACGCTCCAGTACCGCCTGACACGTGCCGAGGCGTGGCTGGCCCGGCAGTTCGTCACCGGCACGCTCGGCACCGAGGTCGAAGAGCGCGTCGACCCCGAAAAGCTCGAAGCGAGCGCGTGATCGACGAGTCGGGTTGAACGCCCCGCGGGACACGCTCACAGGAGGGTTGGAATATTCCAACCGTATCCTGATACGCCGTGGACGCGTACTCGAATACGTGGGAAAAGACACTTTCAGCGACATCACCGGCCTGCCGGACGACCTCGGAATCGGCGACGACCTCGCGCGGGCGGACCAGCGCGCGTCGATTCACGTCGACACCCGACGGTACGGCAAGCCCGTGACGGTGGTCGACGGCCTCGACCTCCCGACCGACGAACTCGACGCTCTCGCGTCGATCCTGAAGCGACGGCTCGCGGTCGGCGGGACCGTGACCGACGACGGACGCATCGAACTACAGGGCGAACACGGCGAGCGCCTCGAAGGCGCGCTCCGCGACGAAGGCTTCAGCGTCGAGACCTGATTCCGAGCGTCGCCCGTCGAAATCGCCACCATCTGACTCACATCGCCTCACCCCGACCGCGTTTTTCCGGGAAGCGACCGAGTGCGAGCCCAGTAGAAACTAGTTTGCCAACAGACATGTAAACCAAGGAACTTATGTGGGGCTGGTCAGTCCGATTAGCCAATGATGGCAGCGAAACAACACGATTACGTGAGGAGAAACAGATGAGTCCGCGAGAATCGAACGACGGCGTCGGCTCGGTTCTCTCGTGGCTCTTCGTCGCGGTCGTCGTGCTCTCCGCGGTCACCGTCCCGCTGGCGACGGGGCCGGCGAAAGCGGCCGAGGCGCACATCGGAATCTCCGACGTGACGGTCGCGCCGACGGAGCCGACGCCCGGCGAACAGACCGACCTCGAAGTGACGATTCGAAACGGCGAGAAAAGCCCGAGCGTCGTCGACGTCACCGACGTCTACGTCCGCCGACAGGGAAGCCCCACCGACATCGCGCGCATCGAAGACGTGGGAACGATAACCATCGGGTCGAGCATCAGCATCCCGGTCGCCGTCTCGTTCGACGAGCCCGGGTCGAAAAACCTCCGCGTCGTGCTGGTCGGCAGACAGAACGACGGCTCGCACGTCCGAGTTCGGTACCCGGTGACCGTCGACGTGAAGGAGGTCTCCCGCCCGCAGATAGAGCTCTCGACCGAGGAGGCCGTACCCGGGGCCACTCGGTCCGTGAACGTCACAGTCTCGAACGGACTCACCGAGGACATTCGACAACTGCGGGTCGTCTCGTCCTCACCGGATGTAAACTTCGGCGTCACCGAGCGCGTGAAGCCACGGCTGAAGGCGGGCAACGCCACGACGTTCACCTTCCCCGCGCGGGTCGACGAGGCCGGATCGTACCCGGTGAACGTGACGCTCCAGTACTCGAACCGCGGCGAGAAACACGAGCTCACCCGCACGTATCGCCCCCTGTTTAGCTCTCCGACGAACCCCGGACAGGTCATCCTGACCGACGTGCAGGCGACGCAGGCCGGGGGTACGCTCGAAATCTCGGCGACCGCCGGGAACGTCGGCTCCGACGCCGTCGAGGGAGTCGTCGTCTCCGTCGTTAACTCGTCGAGCGTCGAGCGAAGCAACTACTTCATCGGGAGCATCGACGGGAGCGACTTCTCGTCGTTCACCCTCCGGACCGCCGCACAGGGCAACGTCTCTTCGGTCCCCGTCGAGGTTCGGTACAGCGTCGGCGGTGTGGAGAAGTCCGTCACCACGTCGGTCACCGTCGACCGTCAGATGATGCGTCGCCCCGTGCCGGACTCGGGGTCGGGCGGGTTCCCGCTCCTCCCGGTGGGCGGCACCGCCGCGGCCCTCCTCGTTGGCGCGGTCATCTACCGCTGGCGGAGCTAACGACAGATGACATGGGACAGCACCGACTCCGAGGCGGCGGAGCCGACGGAGAGCGAGCGCGAGGACCGTGAGGACCGATCGGGTGACGCCGCGGGCGCCGTCGGCGACCTGATACTCCGCGGCGAAGACGTCACGAAGGAGTACCAGACGGGGACCCAGACCGTCCGGGCGCTGAAAGGTATCGATTTCGGCATCGCGCCATCCGACTTCGTCGCCATCGTCGGTCCCTCGGGGAGCGGGAAGTCCACGCTCCTCAACCTGCTTGGCTTACTCGACGTGCCGACCGACGGCGCGGTCAGCCTTCGGGGACAGGACGTATCGACGTTCTCCGACGCGGACCGAACGCGAAAGCGGAAGCGTGCCATCGGCTTCGTGTTCCAGAGCTTCTACCTGATTCCGACCCTGACGGCGCTGGAGAACGTCGAGATGCCGCGGATGCTCGACAAGACCCCGGTGAAGACGCGCGAGCGGGCGAAAACGCTGCTTCAGCGGGTCGGTCTCGGCGACCGGCTCGAACACTATCCCGACGAGCTATCGGGGGGACAGAAACAGCGCGTCGCCATCGCGCGGTCGCTCATCAACGACCCCGCGCTCCTGTTGGCCGACGAGCCGACGGGGAACCTCGACCGCGACACCGGCGACGAAATCCTCGCCCTGTTCGACGAACTCCGAGCCGAGGAGGACGTGGCCATCGTCACGGTCACCCACGACGCCTACGTCGCCGAGGAGGCCGACCGCGTGGTGAATCTCGTGGACGGCGTCATCGAGGACACGGGCGAGACGACCGCTGACGGAGGGCACGGAGCGTGAGCGTCGCGGAACCGCGGCCGCGCGCCGTTCTTGTTCGAGGTGCGTCCCAATGAGTTGGCTCCGCCGGGTGACCGCTCGGTTCCCGACGGTCGTGCTGGCCCGCCGAAACCTGTCGCGCGCCACCGCGCGGACCACACTGGCCGTCGTCGCCATCGTCATCGGCGTCGTCGCCATCGGAACCATCGGCGCGGGCGGCGAGGCGTTCAAACAGGACCAGATGGAGGCGTACGAGGGGTTCGGGGGGACCGCCACCGTCAGCCCCGTCTACTACATGAACGACGACGGTGACATCACCGGGGGCATCTCGGACCAAGACGTCAGTCGGATGCGACAGGCGACATCGGGCGCGACGGTCCACCCCGTCATCCAGCGCTGGGACACCGTCGTCCGTACGTCGTCGGGAGAGACCTCCCCCTCGGCCCAGGTGAAGGGGCTGGCTGCCCTCGGGACGTTCTACGATGCGCAATCGGGGTCGATACCCGATAGCTGGCGACAGCAGGTCGTCGTCGGCTCCCGGTTCGCCGACAACAACGACGTTGAGACGGGCGACCAGCTGACGGTGACGATAAACGGGAGCTTCGAGCGGACGTTCCGCGTCGCGGCGGTGCTCGAACCGCAGGGGTTCGCCGACCAGCTACAGGCCGACCGCTCCGTGTTCCTTCCGTTCGACCGACTCAGCCAGCTCGAAGACTCCGACTCGAAGTACGGTTCGGTCATCGTCAGGGTCGACCCGCAGACGGGGTCGATAAGCGAGGCGGCCGAGAGTCTCGAAACGGAGTTCAACACCCGACGGCGGACAATCTCCGTCTCGGAGGTCCAAGAACAGCGGGAGCGCTTCAGTCAGACGTTCGAACTAATAAACCAGTTCCTCATCGGCGTCGGCTCGATTTCGCTCCTCGTCGCCGCGGTCACCATCGCGAACACCATGTTGATGACGGCGATAGAGCGCGAACGCGAAATCGGCGTCATGCGGGCGGTCGGTTATCCCAAGCGGGCGGTCGTGAGCCTGCTCCTCGCCGAGGCGACCATCCTCGGCCTCGTCGGTGCCGCAATCGGCGTCCCGCTCGCGCTCGGCATCGGAATGGTGCTTAACCAGTTCCTCGTCGGGGACCCGCTGGCGTTCACGGCCGCAGGGCTTCGATACGTCGCTCTCGGGGCGCTGTTCGGCGTCCTCACGTCGCTGTTCGCCGGCGTGTACCCCGCGTGGAAATCCGCGAATAAGCGGCCCGTGGAGGCGTTAGAATGACGCGAACGTGGGGCGAGGGACGGTGAGCCTGCGCCACCGAATCGCCGGGCGGTTCCCGCGACTCGTCATCGCCCGACGGAACATCTCGCGGGCGAAGGTCCGGTCGATACTCGCGGCGGCCTCAATACTCATCGGCGTCGTCGCAATCGGCGCAATCGGCGCGGGCGGTGCGGCGTTCAAGCAGAGCCAACTGCAGAGCATCCAGGCCCAAGGCGCGACGAGCGTCTACGTCTCGCCGGGGGCCGACATGGAAGCGTCGCACTTCGACAGAGAGGACGTCAAAGCGATAGACGAGACGGTCGGGGCGGCCACAATCGTGGCGACGGAACCCGGAAGCATGGAGCTGATAACGAGCGACGGCACCCGCGAGGGGGTGTCGGTCACCTACATCGACGACCCCCGACAGTTACACGAGGTAGAACGGGGCGGAATCCCCGACAACTGGCGACAGAGCGTTGTCGTCTCCCACGGGTTCGCGGCCGACCGCGGCGTCGAACTCGGCGAGCGCCTCAAACTCGTCTCCGAGACGGAGACGGCGGCCGGAACCGTCGAGACAGAACACACCTACCGCGTCGTCGCCGTGCTGGCCGAGAGTCAGTCGTTCGGAGGGGGCGGACTGTTCCTCCCCATCGAGGAGACCGGGGACCGACAGTACAGCCGTATCGAGGTGATGACGGAGTCGACCGACAGGGCCGAAGCCGTCGCCGAAGCGCTCCGCGACCGCTTCAACGACCGGAAAGACAGGCTGTTGGTGTTCGAACTCACCTCGCTCGTCCGCCTGCTCAAGACGCTCGTGAACGGAATCAACGCGTTCCTCGCGGGCCTCGGCTCCATCTCGCTTCTCGTCGCCGGCGTCTCGATTGCGAACACGATGCTGATGGCCGTCATCAAGCGCCGCGAAGAGATCGGCGTCCTGCGGGCGGTCGGCTACGGCAAGGTCGATATCGTCCGGATTCTCCTCGTCGAGGCGGTACTCCTTGGCGCGCTCGGCTCGGCGGTCGGTCTCGCCATCGCCGTCGCCGTGGCGATGGTGGCGAACGCGCTGTTCCTCGGTGACCCCTTCGCCTTCACGCAGTCGGCGCTCCTGTACTTGGCCGGGGCGGTCGCGTTCGGTATCCTGACCAGCCTGCTCGCCGGCGCGTACCCCGCGTGGCGGGCGGCAAATGAGCGGCCTATCGACGCGCTCCGGGGCTGAGTGGGCGGAATCGCTCTCCGGCCGTCATCCCTCGAATCGAAGGTATTTGGCATATTCCAACCGAGAGCCCATTACCCTCGATAGGGAATGAACCGATACTCAATGGATACGAAACACGTCGACTGGCGTTCGATGCGGGACGAGTCGGCACCGACGGCGGAGCCCGAGGTCCGACGGTCCGGCGAGGAGCGCGACGAAGACGAAGCCGAGTCGTCCGAGGCGTCGGTCGCAGAGCGGACCGACCTCGTCTACGACGAACAACACGGCGAGTGGGTCGACCCCGAGACGGGCGAAATCCTCCGCGAGGACGAAATCGACCGCGGCCCGGAGTGGCGCGCGTTCGACGCCGCGGAGCGCGACCAGAAGTCCCGCGTCGGCGCGCCCACGACGAACATGATGCACGACAAGGGGC
>NZ_JAMYJY010000148.1:0-6735 GCF_024136985.1 Haloferax sp. AB510 | reverse complement strand
CCGTCGTTCCGGCGTCGTCGGTCTCGGCGGGCGTCGCGGAGTCCGCGGCGGCCTCCACGTCGCTCTCGGTGATTGCACCCTGCGGACCGGTGCCCTCGACGGCCGTGAGGTCGACACCGAGGTCGTCCGCGAGCCGCTTCGCGCGCGGCGACGCACGGACCTCGCCGTTCCCCGTCTGCCCGTCAGACCCGCTCGACCGTCGCTTCGTGACCGACGAAGCGTCTCCGCCACCGGACGCCGCCGCCGCGTCGTCAGTCGCGGCGGGTTCGTCGCCGCCCTCACCGACGCCCGCATCCGCCTCCAACCCGGAGATGTCCTCGTCCGCGCCGGCGACGATGGCTATCGCGCTGCCGGGCGCTGTCGACTCGCCCTCCGCGAGGACGACGCGCCGCAGGACGCCGTCTTCCTTGGCGTCTATCTCTGCCGTCGTCTTCTCCGACTCGATTTCGGCGATTGGCTCGCCCTCGGTGACCTCGTCGCCCTCCGAGACGAGCCACGCCGAGAGCTCGCCTGACTTCATCTCCAACCCCAGTTTGGGCATCTTGACTACGTACGCCATGGCAGTAACATACACAATAGAACGTGATATACCTAGGTCGCCGTGAGAGCGACCAACAGGTTTTACTACTAGGTGGTATCACTAGGTGATATGTCGTTCGACGGCTTCACCGACGCGACAGAAGCACAGGTCACACGCGCAATCTCCGACTCGTGGATGGAGGAGTTCCGCGAGCGCACCGACACGGAGGTCATCGTCGTGGGCGGCGGCCCCTCCGGGCTCGTCGCGGCCAAGGAACTCGCCGAGCGCGGCGTCGACGTGACCATCGTGGAGAAGAACAACTACCTCGGCGGGGGCTTCTGGCTCGGCGGCTTCCTGATGAACAAGGTGACCGTCCGCGACCCGGCCCAGCGCGTCCTCGACGAACTCGGCGTCCCCTACGAGGAGAGCGACGAGGCCGAGGGGCTGTACGTCGCCGACGGCCCGCACGCCTGTTCCGCGCTCATCAAGGCCGCCTGCGACGCCGGCGCGAAAATCCAGAACATGACGGAGTTCACCGACGTCGTCCTCCGCGAAGACGACCGCGTCGGCGGCATCGTCATGAACTGGACGCCGGTCCACGCGCTCCCGCGGGAACTCACCTGCGTCGATCCTATCGCGGTCGAGTCCGACCTCGTCCTCGACGCGACGGGCCACGACGCGGTCGTCCTCTCGAAGCTCTCCGAGCGCGGCGTCCTCGACGTGAACGGCATCGAACACGCCAAGGAACACAATACGGGCATGGACAAGACCGCCGACGGCGAGTACGGTGCGCCCGGCCATGACTCGCCCGGCCACGACTCCATGTGGGTCTCTGAGAGCGAAGACAGCATCGTCGACGCGACGGGTGTCGTCCACCCCGGCGTCGTCGCCTCCGGGATGGCCGTCGCCACCGCGCACCACCTGCCGCGCATGGGGCCGACGTTCGGTGCCATGTTGCTGTCCGGGCGACAGGCGGCGCAGTCCTGTCTCGACGAACTCGGCCGCGACGCGCCCGAGGTGAGCATCTCCGGTCCCGCCCCGGCCGACGACTGACTGCCCCCCTTGCGGTCCGATTGTCGGCTCCCCCGACGCCTCTGACACTTTTTCGGGTCGCTCCCGACCCGTTTTCGACGTATCGTAAACTCCCCAGAAGTAGCAACAGCGCGGCGCTCGAAACGGCTCTTACTCAACCACGCCCGCACGAACCCGCGCGAAGCCGAGGGCGTGGGTCGTCTCGTGGGTCACCCGACACCGCGATTCGAGCGCCCGATGGGCCGCGACGAGCCGACGGTTCAGCAGCTTCGTCGGCGACGCGCGCATCGTGCGCGACCCCGGTGGCGCGGTGACGCGGACGAGCGCCCGAAACACCGGGTTGAGCGGTCGCCAGCGCCGGTCGGTCGTCTCCGCGAGGTCCACGAGACAGAGCCGCCCGCCGGAGCCGACGAGGTCGACCCACGACGAAACCACGGCCGCGGAGTCGTCGAACATCCCCGAGACGAAGGTGGCGAGGACGGCGTCCGGCGATTCATCGAGTTCGGGTGCGACCGGCGGGCGGGTCGCGTCGGCGCGGACGAGGTGGACGTTCGGGTACTCACGGGTCCGCTCGCGGGCCACGTCGAGGACGCCGGGAGAGAAATCGATGCCGACGACGGTTCCCTCGGGACCGACGCGCTCGGCGAGGTACGGCAGGTTCGCGCCCGTCCCACAGCCCATCTCGATGACCGTCTCGCCCGGGGCGAGCGTGAGCGCGTCGGCGGCTTCGGTTCTGACGCTCCCGACACCAGGCGCGCGACGAGCGAGCGCGTCGTACAGCGTCGCCCACCGGGTGTAGAACGACTGGGCGACAGACGACGGAGAGCGGGAACGAGAGCGAGAGGAGGACTGTTCGGTCATAAGACGGACCTCAGAGCAGGACGCGGACCACGTCGGCGACGGCGGGCGCGTCGGGACCGAGGATGTACGTGATGGGTTCGATGCCGTAGCCGCCGCTCTGGTAGACGACGAACGTCTCCGGGAGGTCGCGGGCGGTGAGGAGTTCGCGGACCGGGTCGGTCGGCGCGTCCGGGTCGAACTCGATGCACTCGTAGCCCGCGGCTTCGAGGTCTTCGATGACGCCCGCGTCGTAGACGATGTTGAGCGCGGCGTTCACGTCGGCACCGGCGGCACGGGCCGAAAGCAGGACGCCCGCGACGTGGCCGCTGACGCCGAACTCGGGTTCGCCGGGGACGGTCGCCTGCCCCTTCACGTCGAAGATGCGGCCGGGGATGGCGGCGATATCGTCCACGCTGTCGGCGTCCGGCAGCGACTCTACGAGGTTGGAGCCAACGTTCGGGATGAGCCCCGCGAAGCCGGAGGTGTTCGTGAGCATGCGGAGGCCGCGGCGGACCGACGAGCGGACCTGTTCGACGGTTCGAAGGCGGCCCTCGGGGTCGTGGATGCTCCGGAAGCCGTCGTGGGAGGCGAGTTCGGGCATCTCCTCCTCGTGGAGGTCGGACAGCAAGTCGCCCTCTTCGAGTTGGCGGATGAGGACTTCGGCCTCGACGAGCGCCTGCACGGGCGTCATGTCGCCGGTGGCGAGGCCGTCGCCGACGCGGGAGACGAGGTCAACGACGCGGGGGTCGGTGGCGACCCGCTCGTTCGTGGTGACCTCGCTGTGGGCGTACTTCGAGACGGCGCTCTGGCTGATGCCGAGCGCCTCGGCGACCTCGGACTGGGTGAACCCGCGGTCGCGGAGGTCCTCCGCGAGGAGCGCGCGGAACGTCGGGAGGAACGCGTCCACGACGATTTCCTCGATGAACTTCATTCGTCGCCACCGAACTCGGGGTCGGAACTGAGCCGCGACGCCTGCGGCCCGCGCTGACCCTGATACTTCGAGCCGCGTTCGACCCCGTAAGGGCGGTCCGCGGGCGACTTCATCTCCGTGAACACGAGTTGGGAGATGCGCATGCCGGGGGTGAGCGCGACCGGCGCGGTGCCGAGGTTCGACAGTTCGAGCGTGATTTGCCCCTCGTAGCCGGGGTCGACGATGCCCGCAGTGGCGTGGATGACGACCGCGAGGCGGCCGAGCGAGGACCGCCCCTCGACGGTCGCCAGCAGGTCGGCGGGAATCTCCACGCGCTCTTTGGTCGTGCCGAGGACGAAGTCGCCGGGGTGGAGGATGAAGTCGTCGCCCTCCGGGACGTACGTCTCGCGGACGTACTCGGAGACCTCGCTCTCGCGGTTCGGGTGGATACAGGAGATGTTCGTGCGCTGGAACTCCAGGAATTCGGTGCCGAGACGGAGGTCGACGCTCGCGGGCTGGACCTGCATGTCCACGTCGTCTATCGGGTCGACCACGAGGTCACCCTCGGCGAGGCGAGCGAGGATGTCCGAGTCGGAAAGTATCATACTCGAAGGGAGCGCGTCGCGGACAAGTAAATCCACCTTTCGACGGGCGACAGCGCCCCGCTTCGACGCCGCTCAGAGGAGTTCGAACAGGAGGCCGACGAGGCTCAGGCCAACGGTGACGACCGCGGCCGACTCGACGTCGAGGTCGCGGGCGCGGGCCATCCCGTAGGTCCGGACGTACGTCGCCCACGCGACCGTGATAACCACGACGACTCCGCTGACGAGGCCGAAGCCGGACAGCGCGGACTGCATCGCGGTGACCGCGGCCTCGGGCGTCGACGGGAGGTCGATTCGCGGGAGGGCGTAGGCGAGGTAGCCGGCGAGCGCGATGGCGCGGGCCGCACTCGGGACCATCCCCCACGCGGCGACCGTCAGGGACTCTGCGAAGCCGCCCTCGCCGCCGACGAGCGACGTGCCGAGGTGGAGTATCGCCCCTTCGAAGAGCCAGAACAGCGGCACGCCGACGAGCATCGCCCACGGGACCCACGAGATTTCCTGCCAGACGAGGTCGCCGAGGCGCTTGTCGAGCTGTTCGGGGACCGAGGGGTCGCAGCCCGCGGGCGCATCCATGTCGGCGAACGGGCCGCCCTCTTCGTAGTTTTCGCACATCCAGTCGGGGGCGTGTTCAGGGTTATCGACGCTGACCTGCTGGTCGAGCTGTTGGGTGAACGTGACGAGGATGCCGCCGGTGGCGGCCGCGACGACGAGCGTCACGAGCGCGACGACGGCGAGCGCCCGCCCGATGTCGAGCGGTCGCGGCCGCGACGCGAAGTACTCGCGCGGTTTGCGGAGGGGCGTTCGGGGACCTGCCATCGGTCGAACCACGGAGATATCAGTGAAATGTCTTCTGCCCCGAACGCGACGCCCGCGATGGGAGGACATTTACCGCGTCGGCGGGGAGTAGCGGGCATGAAACAGGCCATCGTCGCACGCGCCGACCTCGGCATGGGCCGGGGAAAGCTCGCCGCGCAGGTCGCCCACGCCTCGCTGTCCGCCTACGAGGACACCGACTCGCAGACCCGGAAGCGCTGGAAGGGCGAGGGACAGAAGAAGGTCGTCCTCAAGGCCAACGGCGAGTCGGAACTGTTCAAACTCGCCGACAAGGCCGAACGGGCGGGCATCCCTCACGCCATCATCCGCGACGCGGGGCACACGCAACTCGACCCCGGCACGGTGACGGCGCTGGCCGTCGGCCCCGCTGACGACGAATCGGTCGACCGCGTGACCGGCGACCTCTCGCTGTACTGATGCGCGAGGCACACCCGCTCGAACGCGCGGTCGGTATCGACAGCTACGTGAGCGACGCCGACGGCGTCGGCGGCCGCCTTCGCGTCGCCCCCGAGGACTTCCGCGTGCGCGAACTCGAACTCGACTCGCTGAACGTCCGCCCGCCGGACGCGCCGACCGGCGACTTTCCGAACCTCGTCCTCCGCGTCACCCTCCGCGGCTGGGACACCAACGACTTCGCGGGCCGGCTCTCGGACGAACTCGACGCGAGCAGAGAGCGCGTCTCGTGGGCCGGCACGAAGGACAAACACGCCGTGACCACCCAGCTGTTCACGGTCAACGGCGGCGACGCCGACGACGTGCCCGAGATTCCGAACGCCGACATCGAGGTCGTCGGTCGCCTCGGCCGCACGCTGAACTTCGGCGACCTCGCGGGCAACGGCTTCCGCATTCGCGTCCGCGACCCCGAGAACCCCGACAACGCCGCGGCCGTCACCGACGCGCTCGCCGAGTTCGGTGGCCGCGAGGACCGCGTGGGCGTCCCGAACTTCTTCGGGCACCAGCGGTTCGGCAGCATCCGCCCCATCACCCACAAAGTCGGCCTCCACGTCGTCCGCGGCGAGTGGCGCGAGGCCGTGTTGGCGTACTGCGGCGGGCCGACCGAGGACGAACCCGAGGAGACCCAAGAAGGCCGCGCCGTCGTCGACGAGGAGGCCGCGTCGGCCGACCCCGACTGGCACCGCGCGCTCGACCGGATTCCGGGCTACCTCGGCTACGAGCGCGGCATGCTCCACCGACTCGCCGAGGACGGCGCGGAGACCGACGAGGACTGGCGCAACGCGCTCGAATCGGTCCCGTCGAACCTCCAGCGACTGTTCGTCAACGCCGCGCAGTCCTACGCGTTCAACCGGATGCTCTCGGAGCGCCTCGACCGCGGCCTCCCGTTCGACGAACCCGTCGAGGGCGACGTGGTCTGCTTCGCCGACCGCGACGCACCCGAGGGACTGGAACTCCCCGACGTGAGCCGGCTCCAGACCGCGACGGGCCGCCGCGTCGAGGTCATGAGCCGCCACATCGAACGCGGCCGCGCGTTCGTCACGGCCCCGCTCGTCGGCACCGACACCGAACTCGCCGAGGGCGAACAGGGCGACATCGAGCGCGCCGTCCTCGACGACCTCGACCTCGAACCGGGCGACTTCGACCTCCCCGGCAACTTCCGGTCGACCGGGACGCGCCGGGCGATTCTCGTCCGCACCGACCTCGACGTGGACCGCGAGCGCGACGACGCCGACGGCGCTGGCGACGCTGATGACCTCGTCTTCGACTTCGCGCTCCCCCACGGCTCGTACGCGACGGCCGTGATGCGCGAGTATCTGAAGGCCGGTCCGCTCGACCTCTGAAAGGAGAACCGAGACGCGAATCTACTGTTTTGCGGCGCTCGCGGCGGGGCTGGCTCCCGCCTGTCGCTCGGCGTCCGCGGTGCGCGTGGTCGCGTAGCCGATGGCCGCGAACGGAAGCGAAAAGAGCGCCGCGGCGACTGCGAACCCGAGCGCGAGACCGACGGTTCCCAGCTGGAAGCCGGCGGCCTCCGCGGCCGGCGG
>NZ_JAMYJY010000147.1:0-6764 GCF_024136985.1 Haloferax sp. AB510 | reverse complement strand
AATTGCCGAGATAATTAGATGAGAATAAGTCGTTCTGTGTATCTCGAAAAAGGACGTTCCGGTTGTTCATCGTAACCGTGAGACCAGCTTTATCGACATCAGAGGACGGCAGCAACCCGACTTCGATATCCACACGAAGACAGTCGTCTAGTGGGGTATCGGGGTCATTTGCAAACGGCATCCCCTCGTACTTCCGTGGCCAGAGTCCGTCGAATGGAATGTAACTCAGATCGACTGGTTCTGGTGCAGAAACGTGCTCATCAATGTTTAGTATCGTTACTTCATCATCAGCTGAATCAGCCGTATCGAAACCTGAAACTCCCCAATTTAGATCGAGTGTGATCGAATCTTTTGTCTGTTCTTCAGTAGGATCGATCTTGATATCATCTCGAAGGAAATGTTCATAGGTCTCTTCTAATCGCCACAGAGAGTTCTCAGCAGATCGGTCAATTTCACCGTTTACGACCCCACAAAGCCGCTTCCAGACGCCCTTTTTTAGATCTTCAACGATGATTCGCGTCTTGTTTTCACCAAGGTCATCAACTTCGTATACTTCGGACGTGTACGCCGTACGTGAATTCGTAGCTGCTTCACCCTCCAGCTTTTGTGCATCGACTTCGAAGCCTGCTGCCACATCGTACCCGTGCGCGTGCGATTCATATCGGATGTGGTTGCCAATCCCAATGAGACGTTTGGCACCAACACCGAATCGACCAATCCCTTCTGGAGGTGCATCACTATGACCTAATTGGAAGAATTTTGCAAGGTCTTCCGGAGGAACACCACCCGCATTATCTGTGATGATGAGTCGGCCAGTAACCGAGTCTGATTCAGTAGTGTCCTGGTCGTTCTCAATATTTTCTTCTCCCTCACCATCATCCTTCGTCTCATTTTCAATCGGCTCAAACCGAATATCGACGTCCAACGTCTGCGGGTAATAGTCTTCATTGAGCGCCTGCCCGCGCACGAAGTCAATTGAGTTGTCAATCGTCTCGGTAATGATTGCGTATGGGGTTGCTCCTGCTGCAAAGGCCCGGTAGATCGAAGGGAGCGGTTCATACGTAACCGTCTCGGGGAGTCCAGCTGGACCTGATTGTTCGTTGGTCATCGTGAGATCTGATTATTACCGTGAACGTTTCTCTGTAATTGCCCTCTTAGGAGACCAATTAAGAGATCGGTTTCCTCTTACGACCTCATCTAACAGATGCACCCCCTTAACACTATTGTGCTATTTGGCCTGTTAAGGGACGTTCTTAACCCGACTGTGGGCGGCAAACACGCTACTGCATCAGATAAGATGGAAATAGCAACCCCCTTATTGCGTAATACGGCAATAGAATTAAGTACCCATAGCCCCTACGAGGTAGTGTCGGCAGGTCGGACGGTCCACGTTCCGAACTACAATCGCTGGGCTACCCGCTCAGGATCGTGGGTTCGCGGGTCGGTGCTGGAACACCAACCCGCTGAAAATCGGTGTCTTGGGCCGTTAAACGACCGTCGACGCACCTACGATGAGCGCTAAGACCCCCAACCAGTTGAAGCTATCGCTCCCGACCATCTTCCGGCCGCCTTTGGGCGAGGAGGCTCCCGATGAGTAGTCGGAACCAGCCACAGGGCCCCGTGGTGAGCGACCACGCGATGTGGCGATTCATGCATCGAGGGTCGCCGACGGCAACGCCGTTCGACGTTAAAGCTGCCTGGCGTGAGGGCTATGCCGTTGACGTTGCCGGCAAGACCTATTCTGAAGCACGCTACACTGTGACACAGGGTAGCCAAGTCGTACTACTCCGGAAGGACACCCACATCACAACCGTCGTCTGTGCGCCTCAGGAACAAGTCCGCTTCCGTGAGACGCCGCCGACGTTGGTGTGCACTTGCGGAAACCATCGACGTGACCAACAGCTCGAAAACTGCTCCGAGTGTGGCGGTCACGGTTGGTCTGTAAAGGTGACAACCTAAGCAGATCTCAGACGCTGAGATTCAGCAGCGATTGAGAACTGCGGACACGGTTAGCTGCGGCCAGCATACACCCTGAGACGCATCGCTCGATGACGCCCGCCCGCTTGGAGTACGTCCGTTCGACTCGGACGGCGGGACTCTCCCATTGGGAGGTACACAACGATGACCGAAGATACGACTGACGCAACAGCAAACCAAAGCGACTCCCCGCTTGGAAGCCTCACGCACGAACAGTGTGTTCAGCGGCTCCAAGAGGCGAATCGGCGACTGACTGATACTCCTCACTGGAGGTTCAACGATGAACAGTTGGCGGTCCTTCGTCACACTACTGGTCCCCAGTTAGTGACAGCTGGGCCGGGAACGGGAAAAAGTACAGTCACCGTCGCACAAGTTCTCAAGTGGCTCCTCGTCGACGGGGTCCAACCGGAGGCGATAGTACTCACGACGTTTACTGAAAAAGCAGCTCGAAGCCTCGAGCAGCGTTTAGAGGCGTGGCTCGTAGAACTCGGATACAGCAGTTCAATTCCCTACGAGCGCATCTGGGTGGGAACACTTCACCAACTCTGTGCGGAGATTATGCGTGAGTTCCGATACGGGGACTACCAGAACGTCGAATTACTCGATGCAGACGCACAGGAGATGTTCATCTCTCAGAAGTGTGGTGACTACATTGAGTCGGTAGCAGGTGGTGATGTCACCGAGTTTTCTCCACGCAAAGCAAACGACGAGGGAGGGTGTTCAAAAGCAACTGCAACGAGTGTTGTAACAACACTATTCAACCGACTCTCGCAGTACTGCGCCGACATCGAGGCACTCAAGAACAGCAACAATGGAGCACACCAACGCCTCGCAGAAGGGTACGAGCAGTATCTCGATAGCCTTCGCGAGAATTCGCGGTGCGATTTCGCGCGACTTCAAGAGCGATTCCTCGATTTCCTCGAGACGGATGCCGGGTTACGCTTCGTCCAGGGTGACCCAGATCGAGGGCACCCTGGGATTCAGCGCGTTGCTGTCGATGAGTACCAAGACGTCAATCCGCTCCAACAGGAGGTTTATTTCAGTCTCGCTGAACGGATGGCTACGTCGAACCCAACACTCGTAGTCTGCGGTGATGACGACCAAGCACTCTACCGCTTCCGTGGTGGGACGGTCGACTGTTTGATCGAGTTTCCTGAACGGATTTCAGACCGACTGGGTATCGACGAGAACGCTGTCGGACAGGAGAATCTCCGTGTTAACTACCGCTCTCGACCAGGTATTGTAGACTGGTCAAACCGTCACATCGCCGATTCGCCGGTGATGCAAGAACACGGTGCTCGAGCTGCTGGGAAACAACCGCTCGAAGCGTTCCGTAGTTCAACACCAGACCCGAACGTCTTCCTACACAAAGCGGATACGAAGCAGGCGGCCGCAGAGGCGTTCGCCGAGCAGGTTGAACACCTACACGACGAGGGGTACATCGAAGATTATCGACAAGTGGCACTATTAGCCCACAGCACCCGTGAAGTCTGGACACAGTATAGTAACGAGACCTTCGTTGGTGCGTGCGTTCGGGCGCTCGAAGCCCGTGGTATTCCAGCGTTCAATCCGCGGAACAAGGGCTTCGCCGAGCAAGAAGAGGTACAGTTGATGTTGGGGGCGCTCGCCCGGTGTGTTGACCCCCACAGTCAGTGGGGCGAAGAAAACGTCCATCCCTATGGTGGGTTTGGGCAAAAAGTCCAAGACTGGGACACAAAACTCGAAGCCGTCCTTGCTGACGATAGTATCAACACCGACGGTCTTGAAGCCGTGATCAGTCGAATCCAGCGTGAGATTCGTACTGCGTCGCCAGATAGTGTGCTCAATCTGACGTTGATCGACATCTACAACAAAATTCGGGCCCAAAACCCGTTCTCAGAGTGGACTGGGACGGATGGCGATGCTGCTCGGACAATGCGGTTGGGGAAACTCAGCCAACTTGTTGAGTCGTTTGAGGGTATCGCTAGTGGAGTGACACACAGTCGAAACCTCACGCGAACCTCGCGTGCTGAGTTTGAAACGACCTCCACACGGTTCCTGAGTGACTTCTACTGGACGTTCCTCCAGTATCTGAACAACGTCGATCTCGATGACCCAGAAGACCCGTACGCGGGCACACCGCCAGGGCACGTCCAAGTGATGACGGTGCATCAGGCCAAGGGCCTTGAGTTCCCCGTGGTGTACGTCGCCAGCCTCGACCGCACAGTTGAGAAGGTCGTGACGTACGAAGACAAGGCACAAACGACGCCAGCCCCAACCATCGCAGATATTCTGTCGCCGTACTGTGAGCGGACACCGACTACCGACGTCGAAACCCGCGCAGAGCGTGACCTTGTCCGACAGTTCTACGTCGCTCACTCGCGTGCGAAGGAGAAGTTAGTTCTGCTCGGCACCAACTACTACCTTCGGCCTGCAGATGGGACGACTGTCGTGCCGTCTCTTGGTACGGACGGGGGTGTCCCGCTGACCGCAGAGTGGTTCTCTCGTAACCAACGACTCGATAAGGGGGCGACGTTATTCCAATCGGGGACGTCTGTTGGACCAGTTTCAGACGACGCTCCCAAGCGAACCTACAGCGTCGTCGGAGACGCACTAGCGGTTGAACGGTGTATCCGACAATACGGGTTCCTTGTCGAATACAAGTTCGCTGGTAGCAGTAGTACCCAGCTATTTGCAGGCTTAGCTGTCCACCAAACACTCGACTGGGCACATCGCTACTACAACGGAGACGTAGACGGTGCCACAGGCGGGTCTCCGCCGTCGACAGAGAAACTTCGCGAAGAGTTCGACACAGTCGTTGACTCGCTCCGAGACCAACGGATTCTGCCGATGAGTAACGACGCGATTGAGTCTGTGTTCGAGCACGTTGCACGGTTTAACGAAACCGTTGGCCCGTCGTTGTATCCGAAAGTCGTAGACACCGAGTGTCGACTCCGTGCGAACGCTGGTAAATACCTGTTGACAGGTGTTGCCGACGTTATCACCGACGACGACGGTGATCGGACGTTGGTTGACTACAAGGCGAGCAAACGGCCAGAAAAGGGTCACAAATATCTACAGAACTACCACGACCAACTCCTTGTGTACGCGGGGTTGTACTTCCAACAAGAGGGCGAATATCCTGAGAGTGCAGTGTTGTACTTCATCAACGAGGACAACCCTGTAGAAACACGGTACGAGGTTGAATTCACACCAACAGAAGTGGAAGCTGCAATGGCCACTTTCGAAGAGACCGTCCGACGGATCGAAACAACACGAGAAAACAACAGTTGGTCTGACCTCGATTCGGACGACCTGCCTGACCCAGCAACGTGTGACGAGTGCCCAGTTCGGTTTGACTGTCCGGAACGCAATTACAGCGAGTACTGAAGCCTAACGGTTCGATTGCAGTAACGCCCCTAACTACTTCTCTAACGCCAACCGGCAGAAACGTCTTTACCCAAATAGAAACCGTGCGGAGAGGTCGTGGCTGCGCGCGCAGCACCGCAGGTGCGAGCACGGAGCGGTGGGTGGGGAGGTGGGGTCTGGGCTGGTGGAGACGTAAAAAAGAACCACCCACCGGCGACGCTTACTCAGCCCACCACGCCTCGCGCTCTGGGAATCTGACGTCCGACCACCCCGTCACGGCTACCGAAACACGCCCACCGTACCAGCTCTTTGCGACGTTCCGCAGCGTCACCCGCTCGCCTTCTCTGACAGCTGGCTGCCGACTATTATGCCACACCGTGAATTTCGTTCGTCCCGTCTCGTCCTCGATGAGTCCCACCTGTTGAATCGCCGGGTTCGACGACTCCCAGAGTTGGGTTATCGTTCCTTCAATCGACACCTCACGACGACTGACCTCGCTGACCGCCGCAATCGGAATCACCGTCCCCGGAGCCTGTTGGAACTCTTCGAAGACACCCACGACCGCGCTCATCATCGAGTTCCCGTCTGCGACGACCTCGGCCAGCCGCCGGCTGATTACCGCCCGCGACCACTCCTCGAGTTTCGACTGCATTCGTCCTGCCTCTCTGTTCACAACGCCCAACTGTTCAGCCGTCAGTTGCTCACGTGGATCCGGTTCTTCCGGGTCAGCCCACCGATTGACACACCCCGCGCGTTTCTTGAATGCACGCGTTGCTTCGATACTCGACTGTTCAACCGCCGTCGCCGTCCGTGCTTCCCGACTCGACGTCTGTCTCCGATCCCACCGCTCACGCGTCTGTTCGATCTCCCACTCACGTGCAGCCATCCGCTCTTCTTCCGCGAGGGTCAGTCCCCGACCAACCGCTTCAGGGTTATTCAGGTCAACCTTGGCTTGGATTTCGAGTTCAACTGTGGGATGGAGCGCTGGCGTCTCATCAACCACGTCGTCGTCGACCGTCGAGGGGTGGTTGCTGTGCGAAACTTCATTACGGAACTGCTTCTTACTACTCATTGGGTTAATCCTGAAGGCGCTCACTCGGCGTCTTCTTCCGACACCACGACTCTCCAGCCGCAGTCTTCTCACAGACTGACCGACACCAATCGTCTCACGGCGACGCCGCCGCGCCTTCGCCGGCTTGTCCGGCGCGGCGCGTCGCCAACAGGTGTCCCCCACAGACGAGCGCGGGGGTGAACCTCGAGGTGAGCGCGCGGTCAGGGCAGTCAATCCACCGACCCGCGGGTCGTCGACCCCGTGCAGGCCGTCCGTCGGAGACGCAACGGCTGAACCGGGACGACGAGACGGCAAGCGGGGGGTTGACAGTCCTGAACGGCGTCGCATACGGCCACAGCGAGGCCGCAGAGAGCGAGGACCCGCTGGA
>NZ_JAMYJY010000146.1:0-6780 GCF_024136985.1 Haloferax sp. AB510 | reverse complement strand
GTCGCCGCCGTCCGCGACGGCTCCGACCTCGCCGTGGGGTCGCGCCGCCACCCGAACGCGACCGTCGCCTCCCACCAGACGGTCGCCCGGCGCTACCTCGGCGACGGCTTCGCGTGGCTGGCTCGCCACCTGACCGAAGTCCCGCTGTACGACTACCAGTGCGGTGCGAAGGCCATCACCGCCGCGGCGTGGAACGACGTTCGGACTCACCTGTACGAGCCCGGGTTCGCGTGGGACATCGAACTCATCGCCGTCTCGGGCGCGTTCGGTCACCGTGTGGCCGAGGTACCGGTCGTCTGGGAAGACCAGCCCAACTCGACGGTCTCGCCGGTCGATACGACGCTCAAGATGGCCCGCGGGCTGCTCCGGTCGCGCCACCGCGCCCGGACGATTCGCGAGGACCGCCTCCACGAACTCATCGACGCTCGGAACGACGAGCGGACCCTCGTCGAGCAGTTCTCGGCGGAGGTCACGGATGACTGACCGGCTCTCGGCGCTCGTCTCCGGCACCCGGTTCGGCAAGTTCGCCTCCGTGGGCGCGGTCGGCGCGGTGTTCGACCTCTCTCTGAGCAGTCTCCTCATCGTCTTCTTCGGCGTCGCCAACGAACTCGCGAAGCTCGCCGGCGCGGAGCTCGCAATCATCGTCATGTTCGTCATCAACGACCGCTGGACGTTCGCGGGGGCCGGCTCGGACCTCCTCACCGCAAAGGCCCGGCGCTTCGTGAAGTCGAACCTCGTGAGGAGCGGCGGCCTGCTCGTGCAGGTGCTCGTCGTCCGGGCGCTCGGCGAGGTGCCGCTGTCGATTCCGGTCGCCGGTATCGACCTCTGGGAACTCATCCCGCTCCCCCTCGCTATCGGCGCGTCGATGCTCCTGAACTACGTCGCAGAAAGCCTGTTCACGTGGCGTATCGCGACCCGTTCGAGTCAGCGCGACTCACGGTGAAAATTGACACACAGCGGCCGAAACAGAAGTCTTAACAATAGCAGACTCGTTTGTTGATTCAGCGGGATGGGATAGCCAGGAGATTCCGCCGGGCTCATAACCCGGAGATCGGTAGTTCAAATCTACCTCCCGCTATGGTTTTGCCGACCTCAACTCCTGAGCGCCGAGTCTCGGCTCGGCGCGACCCACGAGGTCGGCCTCATAGCTCAGTAGATTTGAACCGGGGAGCGTCAGCGACCGGGGTTCAAATCTACCTCCCGTTATTCTCCTGAAAACGACACCCCAAGCAGCGCGTCTCGACCGTTCTACCTCGCCGACAAAACTTATTCAGTTGTCTCCAGTACCCTCCGTATCGGCCCTGTCGCTTTGCTCCACCCATGCCCTCCCTGACACGTCTCACCCCATTCCCTCGGATTTTCGCCGTTGAGGTCGTCCTCGCCGTCGTGTTTCTCGCCATAGGCGTGGTTCCGTTCGTCCTGTTCTCGGAGACGGGGCTTTCCGCACCGGCTGGAGTCGGGTGGTTGTGGGGACCTGCCCTGTTCTCGCTCATGGCGCTCTGGGTTCTTCTCGTCGCGCACGCCCTCGGCGACGCGTGGCGACTGCTTCGGCGTCGAAAAACCGGCGTGCTTGACGGCCGAGAGCATCTCGTCCACGGCGTCTTTCGGACGGTCGAAACGCTCTCTGCACTCGCGGCACCAGTCGTTCCGTTCGTCCTCGTAGACCGCTCGTCGGATGCGCCGCTGCCACCGGGGGCAGCCGTGGCAATCGCCCTGTTCGTTGCTGCGCCGCTGTGTGTGGCCGCCCTGACTGTCCTCCTGCATGCCGGGTGGTTGCTGTGGTTCAGTAGTCGTTCATCGCGCGGTAAAGACGCGGGACCGTACTGACCGCTTCCGAAGGAGATTTTCGACCCCGACCCAACGAGAACACAATGAGCGACCTCGAACGAATCTGCGCGGTCGGCGACGTGCCCGACGACACGACGTTTCTCTTTCGGGTCCGCGCGGCCGACGACGCCGACGCCGAGGAGCGCGAGGCCATCCTCGTGCGCACCGACGACGGCATCCAAGGGTGGCTGAACTACTGCATGCACCTGACGCACATCAAACTCGACAAGGGGTCGGGCGCGCCGATGCGAAACGGCGAGGTCATCTGCCAGAACCACGGCGCGTACTTCGAGGCCGACACGGGCTACTGCAACTACGGCCCCTGCGAGGGCGCGGTGCTCGACGACCTCGACATCACGGTCGACGGCGACCACGTCTTCCTCTCGGACGACGAGTTCGACTACGTCGGACAGGGCGAAATCGAGACCGACCCCGCCGACCGGAGTTCGAGTTCGAACGTCGAGTTCTGACGGGGGACGCGGCAGAGCGACTCAGTTCTCGTCGCCGTCGCTGTCGCCGCTTGCGCCGCCGTAGTGGCGTCGCTCCACGTAGTCGTCGTAGAGCCGCGAGAGCAGTTTCGTCACCGGTCCATCGCCCACTTGGATGCCGTCGACCGTCTCCACCGGGCGGAGTTCCCACGTCGAGTTCGTGAGGAACGCCTCGTTCGCGCCGCGCACGTCGTCCGGCGTGAAGCGTCGTTCACGAATCGGGATGCCCTCCTGCCGGGCGAGGTCGAGGACGACGCGGCGGGTGATGCCGGGGAGGACCGGGCCATCGAGACTCGGCGTGCAGAGCGCGTCGTCCTCGACGAAAAAGAGGTTGCTCGTCGCGCCCTCGGTGACGTAGCCGTCGGCGTCGAGCATGAGCGCCTCGTCCGCGCCGGTGACGCGGAGTTCCACGCGGGCGAGGATGCCGTTGAGGTAGTTGTGCGTCTTCGCCCGCGCGGGAAGCGACCGGTCGGGGATGCGCCGGGTCTTGACGGTCTGGACCGACGCGGGGCCGTCCCACACGGGGTCGGAGCCGCGGCCGCCGCGGGCGAGCGGTTCCACGATGACGACAACGCGGGGGTCGACCGCCTCGGCCGGTGTGAGGCGGCCGCCCTGACTGCCGCGGGTGACGGAGAGTCTGACGTACGCCTCGTTGAGGCTGTTCGCCGCCAGCGTCTCGTCGATTCGCGCACGGAGGTCGTCGTCGGACAGGCCGTGGACCATCCCGAGCGCGTCGCACGTCTCGGCCAGTCGGTCGGCGTGGGCGTCCCAGTGGAACACCTCACCGCCGTAGGCGCGGAGGGTTTCGAAGGCCGCGTCGCCGTAGAGAAAGCCGCGGTCGGTGACCGGAATCGACGCCGACTCCGCGGGGACGAGTTCGCCGTCGACGTAGTAGCGAAGCGACCGACTTTCGTCGTCGCCGTCGTCGCTGTCGTCGCTCATCGCTCCGCCCTCCACGCGTCGGCCGCCGAGCTCTCGCCGGCTGCGAGCGCGACGAAGTTGCGGACGATGTCCTTCCCCGAGTCGGTGAGGATGCTCTCAGGGTGGAACTGCACGCCGACGTGGGGCTTCTCGCGGTGACGAACGCCCATCACGACCGATGGTTCGTCTCTCTCGTCAGTATCGGACCCGCCGGTTTCGGACCCCGCTGCGACCGTGTGGGCGGTCACCGCCAACTCGGATGGCACGTCGTCGTGCTCGACCGCGAGTGAGTGGTAGCGCCCGACTTCGATTCGCTCGGGCAGCCCCGAGAAGACGCCCGCGCCGTCGTGCTCGACGAGCGACGGCTTTCCGTGGACGACGTGGGGCGCGTGGCCGACGCGACTCCCGAGGGCGGCACAGAGCGACTGGTGGCCGAGACAGACGCCGAGCGTCGGGTAGTTGAGGTCGCGGAAGACCGATACCGAGACGCCAGCCTGCGCGGGGGTGCCCGGGCCGGGCGAGACGACGATGCCGTCCGGGTCGATGTCGCGGATGTCGTCGGCCGAGAGCGCGTCGTTGCGGTAGACGAGCACGTCGTCCGAGGCGGTCGAGCCCCTCTCGTCTCCGCTTTCCTCCCGCGCCTCCGCGACTGCCTCGCCGACGTACTGCACGAGGTTGTAGGCGAACGAGTCGTAGTTGTCGACGACGAGGATACGCGTCATCGCTCGGCCCCCACGGTCATGTCCGCGCGCTCGCCGAGCGCCTCGTCGATGGCGGTGATGAGCGCCCGCGCTTTCGCAAGCGTCTCGTCGTACTCGCTGTCGGGGTCGGAGTCGTGGACGATGCCCGCGCCCACGCGGAGATGGTACTCGTCTTCGAAGCGGACGAGCGTCCGAATGACGATGTTCAGCACCGCGCGGTCGTCGAAGCCGACGGCGAACATGCTCCCGGTGTAGGGGCCGCGCCGGGTGGCTTCGAGTTCGTCGATTATCTCCATCGTCCGGGGTTTCGGCGCGCCCGTGATGGTCCCGCCGGGGAACACCGCGGCGATGGCGTCGGCGAGGCTGGTCCCCTCGCGTCGGATTCCCTCGACCAGCGAGACGAGGTGCATCACCTCCGAGTAGCGGTCTACCCGGCGGTACTCCGTCACCTCGACCGACCCGTACTCGGAGACCTTTCCGAGGTCGTTGCGTTCGAGGTCGACGAGCATCGCGTGCTCGGCGCGCTCCTTCTCGTCGGTCGTCAGGTCGTCCTCCAGCGCGTCGTCCTCCTCGGGCGTCGCCCCTCGCGGGCGGGTGCCGGCGATGGGCTCGGTGACGAGGCGGTCGCCCTCGACGCGCAAGAGGAGTTCGGGGCTGGCGCTTACGAGGTCGACGCCGGGGAGTTCGAGCAGGCCCGAGTACGGCGCGGGGTTGACCTCCCGGAGCGCCGCGTAGGCGTCCACCGGGTGGACCGCGGCGGGTGCGACGAGTCGCTGCGAGAGGTTCGCCTGAAACGTGTCGCCGTCGCGAATGTACTGCTTCGCGGCGCGAACGCGGTCGGCGAACGCCTCGCGGCCGCAGGCGCTCTCGAACGTCGCCTCGTCGGCCTCGACGGGCGCGGAGACCGGCGCAGGGTCGCCTTCGACCGCTTCGACGGCGAGGTCGGTCGCCCGCGTTCTCGCCTCGTCGTAGACGGCGTCGAGGTCCGCGTCGGTCTCGACGACGGGACAGCAGGTGACGCGGAGCGTCGTCTCGCCGTCGTCGGGTCGGGGTTCCGCCCACGACGCCACGAGGTCGTACAGGCCGAGTTGGAGGTGCGGGAGCCCCCGGTCGTCGGTCGTCTGCTTGGGGAGCGATTCGAGTTCGCGGGCTGCGTCGTACGAGAGCCACCCGAACAGGCCGCAGGGGTACGGCACGTCGCAGTCGCCGCGGACGAGCGTCTCCGAGTCGACGAGCGATTCGAGCGCGGCGAGGCTCGGCGCGGTGTCGACGCCGGGGTCGCCCCAGTCGTCGTCGGTCGGGTCATCGACGGTCAGGCGCTCGGCGGGGGAGACGCCGAAGGCACCCCAGCCGGGTTGCCCGCCGGTCGTCTCGTAAAAGAAGCCGCCGGTGTTCCGGCGGGCGCGTCGATAGGCGTCGAGGGGGTCCGAGACGACGACACGGACCTCGACGGGGACGCGTGCACCGGCGGGCGCGACCGCGGCGGTCGCACGAAAGTCGTCGCGGTCGGTGACGACGGTCAATGCGGTCATTACGCACACCAGTCTGTCCGCCGAGTAAACGGTTTCGCGACGTATCTACGAGATGTCGGAAGCGGTCGCCAGTCGGGAGAAAAGTCGCGTC
The DNA here is from genome assembly GCF_024136985.1 of Haloferax sp. AB510. NCBI lineage: Archaea > Methanobacteriati > Methanobacteriota > Halobacteria > Halobacteriales > Haloferacaceae > Haloferax > Haloferax sp. AB510. The sequence continues at coordinate 1,220 of NZ_JAMYJY010000146.1, read as the reverse complement.
GGTCGCCCGAGACGCGCGTCGGTTACGCGTCGCCGGCGCGGTCAATCCAGCGCTGGACGCGCTTCGGCGACACGTCGATCTCGTCGCCGACCTCGTCGGCGTCGGCCGCCGCGAGGTCCGCGATGGTCTCGATACCGATTTCCGAGAGGCGCTCGGCGTACGCCGGGCCGATGCCGCGAATCGTGTCGACGGTCGGCGCGTCGGGGTCGGCGGCCGACTCATCGGCCGTTTCGTCGTCTGCAGTTTCCTCGTCGTCCGCTTCGTCTTCAGCCTCCGCTTCTTCGTCGCCTTCGTCGACTGCTTCTTCGTCCGATTCCTCGGCTTCGTCTTCGTCGGGGTCAGCGGATTCAGACTCGTCTTCGACCTCGGGTTCGGGTTCGTCCTCGACCTCGGGTTCGCCATCGGATTCGGACTCGGACTCGGACTCGGGCTCCGCTTCGGCGTCTTCGTCCTCCGGTTCGGCTTCCTCGATGGCGTCGGCCGCCACCTCGGCGTCATCGCGGGCGTCCTCGTCGTCCACTTGGGACTCCGCGTCGGCTTCGTCTTCGACCGCTGATTCGACCGCGTCGTCGGTCTCTTCGTCCGCCGTCTCGTCCGCCGATTCCGTCTCTTCGACCGGTTCCTTCACCGCGGCCTCGGTCTCGGTGTCCGGTTCCTCGCGCTCGGTTCTGGTGTCGCGTTCGACCGTAACGGTCGCCGTGTCGTCACGTCCCTCCTTCGAGGAAGACGACGAGTCGCCACCAACGAGGGATTTCCAGAGCGACGAAATAGTGTCAAGCAAGCCCATGTTACCTTCTCCTATGCAATCCCGTTATTTAAAAACCAGCGGCCTCAGTCGCTCTCAAGGTGGCCACGGAGCGCGGCGTTCATCGTTTCGACGGGCGCGTCGCGGTCGGTCCACAGTTCGAAGGCTTCGACGCCCTGTAGGAGAAGCATCCACGCGCCGTCGATGGTGACCGCGCCGGCCGCGGCCGCCTCGCGGAGGAGTCGAGTCTCAAGCGGCGTGTAGACCGCGTCGAGCACCGCGAGGTCGCCGTGGAGGTACTCCGACGACACGGGCGTCTCGTCGGGCGACTCCATCCCGACGCTGGTCGCGTTGACGAGGGCGTCCGCGTCCCGAATCCGGTCGAGCGTGTCCAGTCCGCCGCCGGTCGCGCCGGGGACGGCCTCGGCGAGTTTGACCGCGGTCTCGGCGGTCCGGTTGGCGACGTGGACCGACG
>NZ_JAMYJY010000145.1:0-6932 GCF_024136985.1 Haloferax sp. AB510 | reverse complement strand
CGCCCCCCGAGCGGCGAGAGCCTCGTCGAGGTCCGCCGCCGCGTCCTCAACGCCCACGAGGGGCTGGCCGACTCGCTCGACGCCGACGAGACGGTGCTCGTCGTCAGCCACGGCGCGCCGATTCGGCTGTCGCTCGGCGAGGTGAAGGGACTCGATATCGTCGAGACGATGCTGTCGCAACCGCTCGACAACGGCGGGCTGTGCGAACTCGAAGTCGAACTGAGCGACGACGGTGATGAACCGTTAGTCCACGTCGTCGCCGAGAACGAGACGCATTTTCTGACGACGTAGGCCGATTCGGCGGTCTGGTCCGCGTTTCTGACTGCTGTCTCTCAGTTACTTCCGCATCGGGTAGTCCTGCGCGAACACGTCGTCCACGAGAAGGTTGTCGCCCGCGTCGGCGTCCGCCTCGGCCGCGGGGCTGACGCTTCCCGTCCGGTAGCCGTGGAGATCCAGCGTGACGTGGTCGAAGCCGGCGTCCTTCAGGTGGTCGCGGGCGGCGCGGACGAAGTCGGCGTCGAGGGCGCGGTCGAGTTCCTCCGGCGCGACCTCGATGCGGGCGAGGCCGTCGTGGTCGCGGACGCGGAACTGCTCGAAGCCCCACGTCCGGAGAATCGTCTCTGCGCGTTCGACCCGCGAGAGCCGTTCCTCGGTGACTTCGAGGCCGGTCGGAATCCGCGAGGAGAGACAGGCCATGGAGGGCTTGTCGGCGACCGACAGGTCGTAGTCGTCGGCGATGGCGCGGACCTCCTCTTTCGTGATGTCGTGGGCGAGAAGCGGCGACAGCACCTCCAACTCCTCGACAGCGCGGAGGCCGGGGCGGTGGCCCTCGCCGGGGTCCGAGGCGTTGGTCCCGTCGCAGACGGCCTCGATGCCGCGGTCGCGGGCGGCCTCGTACATCCGGCCGAGGCGCATCGTCCGGCAGTGGTAACACCGGTCGTCGTCGTTGGCGACGAAGTCGGGGTTGTCCAACTCGGAGAACTCGACGGTCAGGTGTTCGATGCCGATCTCCTCGGCGACGCGCTTCGCGTCGTCCAACTCGGCGTCCGGCAGGGTCTCGCTTTTCGCGGTGCAGGCGACCGCGTCGTCGCCGAGCGCCTCGTGGGCGAGTGCGGCGACCACGCTGGAGTCCACGCCGCCCGAAAAGGCGATGAGGACGCTCTCGCGCTCCGCGAGCGCCTCACGTACTGCGTCGGCCTTCGCCGCGACGTCTCGCTCGCTCATGGCCTCCCTTCCCGGCCGACGGTCAAAAGCCCCTCGCCCCCGGCGCGAACGACCGCGAAGGGCGCACGCGCCGCAAAACCGGTCGTGACAGACGTTCCCGCGTCGGCGTGACCCGCCCGTCGTCCCGGAGTCACCACCCCGCGACTTTTTGTCCTATGCCGCGATAGGTCCGGCCGAATGGACTTCGAGACCATCCCGGGCGTCGGCGAGAAGACCGCCGCCGCGCTCGCGGAACTCGACGACGCCGAGCGAGCGCTCACCGACGGCGACGTGGCGGCGCTCGCGCGGCACCGGGGCTCACTGAGGGCAGGGCGGCGGCCATCGCCCGCGGGGCGATTCGCCGCGACCACGACGACCCCGGCGGCTTCCTCGCCACCGACCGCGCCTCGGAAATCTACCGCGACGCGCTGGGTCTCCTGCAGGCGCGGACGGTGACGACGTACGCCGAGAAGCGACTGGAGACGCTGTTCCCGACCGGGTCGGCCTCGCGCATCGAGGAGGTCCGGGCGTTCGCCGCCGACGCGACCGACCTCGACCCCGACCCCGACGTGCTCGCGGCGCTGTCGGGCGTCGAACCCCTCGCGGACCCGAAACCGCGTCGCGTCCGCGAGCGCTGTATCGCCACCGCCGACGCGGAGCGCTACGCCGCCGCCAAGGAGGCGTTTCCCGAACTGTCCATCGAGGTCGTCGAGGACGGCCGCGACATCGCCGAACTCGCGCGGTCGTACTCGACGGTGGTCGTCCTCGACGAGTCGTTCGCCGGCATCGACGTGGACGGTGACGTGCGCGTCCTCCCCGACGCCGCCGAGCGGACTGACGAGGTCGTCCCCGAGCGACTGCTCGCCTTCTTCGCCGCGAACCGCGAGGCCTTGCAGGCGGCCGCCACGGTCCACGAAACGGCCGAACTCGACCCGCCGTGTGACCTCGCCGCCCTCCGCGACGCCCTGTCCCGACTGGCCGACGACGGGACCGTCCTCGGCGACGACGAACTCGAACGCCTCTCGAACGCGGTGGACGACCTCGACACCGCCGTCTCGACCGCCGAATCGGTCGCCAACGACCGCCTCCGCGACGTGATTCGCGAGCGCGACGTGACCATCGAGGGGACCGACTTCCTGTCGCTCGTCGAGCAGGGCGCGCGCGTCGATTCCCTGCTGTCGCGCGAACTCGAAGACGAGTTCGACGAGGCGCTGGCAGCCGCCCGCGACCACCTCGTGGAGTCGCTGTCGCTCCGCCCCGGCGAGGCCGACCTCACGGAGCGGGTGTTCCCCGAGGACCCGTCGTTCCCGCTCGGCCACGACGAGGAGGCGGTCGGCCGGCTCCGAACCGAACTGAAGGCCGCCCGCGACCGCCGCGCCGCGAAACTGAAAGCAGACCTCGCCGCCGACCTCGGTGACCTGCGCGACCCCGTGGAGACGCTGGTCCGCGACGCGCTCGAACTCGACGTGCGCCTCGCCGTCTCTCGGTTCGCCCGCGACTTCGACTGCGTCTTCCCCGAGTTCACCGGCGCGGCCGGAAACGACGGAGCCGGCTCGTTCGCCATCGAGGCCGGCCGCTCGCCCCTCCTCGACGTGGACTTCGCGGACGTTGACCCCGTGGACTACGAGGTGTCGGGCGTCACGCTTCTCTCGGGCGTCAACAGCGGGGGCAAGACCTCGACGCTCGACCTCGTGGGCCTCGTCGTCGTCCTCGCGCACATGGGACTTCCCGTCCCCGCCGAGTCGGTCCGGCTCTCGCGCTTTTCCGAGCTTCACTACTACGCCAAGTCGCAGGGCACCCTCGACGCCGGCGCGTTCGAGAGCACGCTCCGCGACTTCGCCGCGCTCACCGACGGCGCGGCCGACCGCCTCGTCCTCGTGGACGAACTGGAGAGCATCACCGAACCCGGCGCGTCGGCCAAAATCATCGCCGGCATCCTCGAAGAACTCGCCGAACAGGGCGCGGCGGCCGTGTTCGTCTCGCACCTCGCCGGCGGCATCCGCGAGGCCGCGGACGTGTCGGTCGCGGTCGACGGCATCGAGGCCGTCGGACTGGAAGACGGCGAACTCGTCGTCAACCGCTCGCCCGTCAAGGACCACCTCGCGCGGTCGACGCCGGAACTCATCGTGGAGAAACTGGCCGGCGAGAACGAGACCAGCTTCTACGGGCGACTGCTGGAGAAGTTCGACTGACGCCCTCGTCCGCGGCGACACACGATTTATTTATCCTCTCCGACAACTTCGCCCGTGCCCTCCGACTCGCTCTCCCCCGAGGAACGACAGCAGTACGACCTCGTCTACCACGCCACGAAGAACGCCATCTGGGACGTGCTCGGGACCGCGGTGTATCTGGTGTTTCTGGTGTTCGGCGGGCTCCTCGTGCTGTCCGTCTTCGTGCTTCCGGCCCTGGGGGCGCTCTCGCGGACCGGCGGGACGCCGGTCGCCCTCGGTATCGGCGCGGTCGGACTGATTTTGATTGTCGCCATCGGCTACCGAATCGTTCGGCTCCTTCAGTAGGTGACGTATCGGCTCGCGACCTCCCACCGGACCGCGGCGACGACGCCGGCCGCGCCGAGCAGTATGGCGACGAGCGAGCCGACCGTCGTCGGAGCGGTGTAGTCGGTGCTCGCGTCGAACTCGAACGCGTGGTAGGTGCCGTCGCGCTCGACGAGTTCTGGGAGGTTTCCGGGGTCGTCTTCGAACCGAAGCACCTCGCCGGCGAGGGCGCGGTCAACGGCCCGCTGCTCCGACTGCGAGAGTTCGCTGTACAGCGGGGGAACCGTTTCCGGCGTTTCCGACAGTTGCTGCTCGTAGCGATAGCTGTAGTCCTCGTCGGCGGCGAAGCCGAACCCGAGCACGCCGCCCCCGACGAGTGCGAGCGAGACGAGCAGCGCGGCGAGCTGTGTGCGAGTTGCCATGATCCCACATTTATTATTGGAAAATTAACTATTTTGGCTCGGGTCCTGATGAGCTGTCGGTCCACGGGGCACACAGAAATGACGACGCCCGTCCGCCCCCCGTCGGACGCCGCCGCGGTAAACGATTAAGTCCCCCGCGCGTGGTACTCTACTCGATGAGGGAGGACCCCGAAGAGGGGATGCTGTCGTGGGACGAGACGGTGTTCCGCGACGAACACGTCTTCGAAATCGACCACGTTCCGGAGACGTTCAACCACCGCGAGAGCCAACTGCGGAGCCTGAAGTACGCGCTTCGGCCCGCGGTCCGCGGCTCTCGCCCCCTGAACACGATGGTGCGTGGTCCGCCGGGGACGGGCAAGACCACCGCGGTCCAGAAACTGTTCGGCGAGTTGGGCACGCAGTCCGGCGTCCGGACCGTCCGGGTGAACTGCCAGGTCGACTCGACGCGCTACGCGGTGTTCTCGCGCGTCTTCGAGCACATCTTCGAGTACGAACCCCCGTCGTCGGGCATCTCGTTCAAGAAGCTGTTCGGCCAGATAACCGACCGCCTCGTCGAGGACGACGAGGTGCTCGTCGTCGCGCTCGACGACGTGAACTACCTGTTCTACGAGAACGAGGCCTCCGACACGCTCTACTCGCTGTTGCGCGCCCACGAGGCGCACTCCGGCGCGCGCATCGGCGTCATCATCATCTCGTCGGACCTCTCGCTCGACGTCATCGACGAACTCGACGGGCGCGTCCAGAGCGTCTTCCGGCCCGAGGAGGTGTTTTTCCCCCGCTACGACGTGGACGAAATCGTCGATATCCTCCGCGGGCGGTCGAAGCGCGGCTTCCACGAGGACGTTATCGGCGCGCCCGAACTCGACCAGGTCGCGGAGTTCACCGCCGACAGCGGCGACCTCCGGGTCGGCATCGACCTGCTTCGTCGCGCCGGGCTCCACGCCGAGATGCGCGCCTCCCGAACGGTCGATATGGAGGACGTGGAGGCTGCCTACGACAAGTCGAAGTACGTCCACCTCTCGCGGTGTTTGCAGGGGCTTTCGGACCCCGAGCGCGAACTCGTCCGGGTCGTCGCCGAGTATGACGGCGAGCGCGCCGGCGCGGTGTACGACGCGTTCAACGAGGAGACCGGCCTCGGCTACACGCGCTACTCCGAGCTCGTGAACAAACTGGACCAACTGGGCGTCATCGAGGCCCGATACACCGAAATCGAGGGACGCGGCCGCACCCGCGCCATCTCGCTCGCCTACGACGCGGACGCGGTCTTAGACCGCCTCTGACGCCGCCGCTTTCGGGACCATTTTTACTCGCCGGCCGAGTCGGCTGAGCCATGAAGACTACCGGCGGAACCGACGCGCAGAAGCGCCGCGCCGCGGAGGCGGCGGTCGAAGCGGTCGAAGACGGAACCGTCGTCGGCCTCGGCACCGGCAGCACCACCGCCTTCGCCATCCGCGCCATCGGCGACCTCGTCGCCGACGGCCTCGACGTTCGGGGCGTCCCGACCTCCTTCGCGTCCCGCGAACTCGCCCGCGAGTGCGACATCCCCATCGCCGACCTCGACGAAGTGGACGCCATCGACCTCGCCATCGACGGGGCAGACCAGGTGGCGACGACCGACGGCGCGCTCGTCAAAGGCGGCGGCGCGGCCCACGCCCGCGAGAAAGTGGTCGACGCCTTCGCCGAACGGTTCCTCGTCGTCGCCGACCCGTCGAAGACCGCAGAAACGCTCTCGCAACCCGTCCCCATCGAGGTGCTCCCGTCGGCGCGGACGACCGTCGCCGCGGGCGTCGCTGACCTCGGCGGCGAGGCGACGCTCCGCCGCGCCGAGCGCAAGGACGGCCCCGTCGTCACCGACAACGGGAACCTCGTCCTCGACTGCGAGTTCGGCGCGATTCCGAACCCCGAATCGCTCGCGGCCGACCTCGCATCGCTCCCCGGCGCGGTCGAACACGGTATCTTCGTCGGCCTCGCGGACGCGGTCTACGTCGGCACCGACGACGGCGTCGACGTGGCCGAATTCTGACTCGGTTGGTCCGGCGCTCGAACCGAATCTGGCAGACAGAGTGGTCCGGCGCTCGAACGGACGACCTCGACGGCCTCGGCTCACGGGGCGAGTCGACTCACTTCGCGGGACACAACCGGCGCTCACCGGCCGGCGATAAAAGAACGAGAGGTCTAAAGACCGAGTTTACAGGTCGCGGGGCTGGACCGTCTTACGGTCGTTCTGCTCAGCGCGGCGAGCAGCGTCTTCGAGAAGCTCCTTGACTTCCTCGTCGAGAGCGTCGTAGAAGTCCGAGGCCACGTTCTTGTCCTTGAGCGCTTCCTTGACGGCTGCCTTGACAATGAGGTCTGCCATACAGGATGTCCTACCAATTCTCCTTTAATAAACTTTCCTATATTGGACGTTAATACCGCCGGATTTGGGGGTTATGGCGCTTCTATGAGGACGGATTTACCGGGAACAATCTCCACTTATATATGCTTTATCCCCGAGAGGGCGGAACGACGGGTATGAGTACGCCTCGGCCCAACGTGCGGCCATATGCGCGACATCTTGGAGGCGGTCGCGGACGGTTCGCTCTCGCCCGCCGAGGCGGAGGTACGACTCTCCGGGTACGCGACGACCGACGCGGGCCGGTTCGACGCCGCCAGAGAGACGCGGCGCGGCGTTCCCGAAGCGATTCTCGCGGAGGGGAAAACGCCCGACGAGACGGCGACGCTGGCCGTTGCGGCGGTCGAGACCAGCGGGCGGGCGCTCGTCACCCGGGCCGACACCGCGCACGCGGAGGTCGTCGCCGACGGCGACCCGGCC
>NZ_JAMYJY010000144.1:0-6935 GCF_024136985.1 Haloferax sp. AB510 | reverse complement strand
CGTCGGGATAGCCCGCCCGCTCGAAGACGGAGGTCGATGGCGTCGGCGGAGCCGGCGGTCGCCATCCGCACCACGTCGGGGGCGGCGACGGCGCTGGCGTCGTCCGCGGCGAGTTTGCCGAGCATCGCGGCGTCGCGCATCTCGTCGAACATGTCGAGGTCGTTGTTCGAGGCCGCGCCGTCGGTTCCGAGACCGACCGTGACGCCCGCGTCGAGCAGTTTCTGGACGGGAGCCATGCCGGAGGCGAGTTTCATGTTCGACGCCGGGCAGTGGACGACGCCGGTGCCCGCGTCCGCGAGCAGGTCGATTTCCGCGTCATCGACGTGGACGCCGTGGGCGAGGAAGTCGTCGGCGGTGAGCATGCCGAGTTCCTTCGCGTACGACAGCGGGCGCTCGCCGCGCTCGTCGACGATGGGATCGACTTCGTCTGTCGTCTCGTTGGCGTGGTAGTGGACCGGGATGCCCTCGTCGTGCGCGTCGGCGACGAACTCGCGGAGGTACTCTTCGGCGACCGTCGTCAGCGAATGCGGCATCGCAGCGGTCCGAATCCGGCCGTCGGCCGCGCCGTCGAACTCGCGGGCCACGTGGAGGCTCTCGTCGATGTCGGCCTGCGCGTCCGCGTCGTCCTTGCCGAGCGTGACGACGCCGTGGCCGAGACGGGCGCGGAGGCCGGCCTCCTCGACCGCATCGGCGACCTCGGGGACGTGGAAGTACATGTCCGCGAACGCGGTGGTCCCAGACTTAATCATCTCCACGAGGCCGAGTTCCGCGCCGACGCGCACGTCTTCGGGCGTGAGCGCGCCCTCCGCGGGCCAGATGTCCTCACGGAGCCACGCGTCGAGGGGCTTGTCGTCGGCGTAGCCGCGCAGGAGCGTCATCGCCACGTGGCAGTGGGCGTTCACCAGACCGGGCGTGACGAGACAGCCCTCGGCGTCGAGCGTCTCGTCGGCCCCGGCGTCGAGTTCCGCGCCGATGTCGAGGATAGTCCCCTCGTCTCGGTCCACGAGTACGTCCGCGTCCTCGACCGTCGCGTCGGGGCGGAGCACCTGTCCGCCCGCGATTCGGAGCGTGTTCATGTCGCTCGTTCGGGTCGGCGGGGTGGTGAATCCACCGTCTCGCGGCCGCGAGGGCCGACCGTCGATTTCGCCGGTGAGCGGGCCGAATACCGGCGGTAGTCCGATTCCCGAAAATCGAGAACGAGCACGTCCTCTTAGGGTCGGACCCCCAGTATGAGGGGATATGGAGCCCCCGTGGAACCTCGCGCTCGTTCCGGGGCACGTCCAAGGCAGTCCGTGGATGACCGCGGTCGTCGTCCTCGCGGGCGTCTCGTCGGTCACGCTGGCCGCGCTCGGCGTCGCCGTCTTCCTCCGGCGGCGGACGCGGTCGCACCTGCTCGTTCGCGCTGGCGCTGTTGGCGTTCGCGTCGCGGGCGGCCGTCGCGGCGCTGACGCTCACCGGCGTCCTCTCCGAGTTCGACCACCACGTGGTCGAACACCTCTTGGACCTCGTGATGGCCGGCCTCGTCCTCGCGGCCATCTACTACGCCCGGAGCATCGAGCGCGAGGCGGGGGTCAACGACCCATGAGTGAGACACGAACCCGCGTCGCCGACCACATCAAGCACAACCCGGGAGTCCATTTCAACGAGCTCGTTCGCGCGCTCGACCTCGCTCCCGGCCAGGTACAACACCACGTCCGCAGACTGCTCTCCGACGAGACGGTCCGCCGCTCCGAGTTCTACGGCCGGACGCACTACTTCCCCCCGGAGTTCGACGCGTGGGAGCGTGGCGCACTCGCACTCGTCCGTCGAGAGACCGCCCGCGACATCCTCGGCCACCTCTTCGAACACGGCGACGCCCGTCCCGACGACGTGGCCGACGACATCGGCGTCGCCCGCAGCACGCTGGAGTGGCACCTCGACCACCTCGTCGAGCGCGACGTGGTTCGGAAGGAACGCGACCTGCACAACCGCGTGACGCTCGTCCTCACCCACCCCGAGCGGACGACCCGACTGTTAGACGACGTGTCCCCGTCGCTCCCCGAGCGGTTCGTCGACCGGTTCGACCGCCTGCTCGACCACCTCGTCGAAGGGTAGCCGCGGGTCCGCAAAGCGGCGACCTTACGCTTCCGTCTCGCCCGCGCCGCCCGCGTCTCGGAGCCGACCAATCCGCGACGCCAGCGACGGCTCGAACGAAAGGAACGACCCCGCGCGGCCGGTGTCGACCTCGTCGGCGGTCGCGTCGAGCGCGTCGGCGACGGCCGCGCGTCCGACCCGTTCTGCCGCCGCCTCGTCGGCCCGATAGATGAGCCGTTTGCTCGCGTATTCGCCGGTCACGAGCAGTATCACGCCGATTCCGGCGAACGCCAAGAACGACAGGGCGAACCCGAACGGCGACCACGCGACGCCCCAGAAGACGAACGCGCCGACCGCGGTCACGGTGAACAGCCGAAGCTCGTAGACGTACCGAGCGACGCGTCCGGCGTCGACCGCGAGGAGCGCCGAGACCGTCTCGTCGTCGTAGCGGTCGAGAAGCGAGTCGGTGAGAAAGAGCGTCTTCCGCCCGACCGGGCCGCGAGTGAGGTGGTCCGAGCGGTGGCCGCCGCCGTCGAGGAGGCGAACCCGAGCGACCGAGAGACCGCCGCGGTCGCACAGGCGGTCGAGTCGCTCGCGCGTCGCGTCGTCGGGGGCCGCCGTCGTCTGCGAGACGCCGACGAGCTGTGCCGAAAAGACGTATGCGGCGGCGACGAACGCGAGCAGGGTGAGCAGGCCGCCGGTCCCCAAGACCCGGAATTCGACTTGTAGCACGGCCACCACGCAGAAGACGAATGCCGCGATGAAGAGCTGGTAGCGGAACATCTTCGCGGCCGCCGCCCCCGCGCCCATATCGGCGTCTCGCACGCGCCTCGCCACCGGGAACGCGCCCATGTACGAGACGGTCGCCACGACCGCGGCACCGACGGCGACGAGCGCCCAGCCGAGAACGGCCCACGGCCAGTCGACCGGGAGGCCGACGGCGGCGAGGAGCGCCCGGTCCGCGTCCGTCCACCAGACGACGCCGACGAACAGGAGGGCGGCGTAGAGCCAGTTGCTTCGAACCCGTTTTCTGAACCGCTGGACGGACGACCCGCGGCGCTCGTGGAACGCGGCGCTGAGCCGCGACCAGCCGGCACCGAGGAGGGAGACGCCGACGAGCGCGCCGGCGAACGTAGCGGGAGCCATAGATGACACTTCACAGATGTGTCAAAAAACCGTTCCGGCTTGCGAAAGTCAATTACCTCCGGGACGTGACGGGGAGGTATGCGAATCGCCGTGCCCAACAAGGGCCGCCTGCACGAACCGACGATTGAACTCCTGGAGCGTGCGGGACTGCACCTCGACAACGGTGCCGAGCGCAAACTCTACGCCGGGACCGTCGACCCCGACGTGACCGTGTTGTTCGCCCGCGCCGCCGACATCCCCGAGTACGTCCGCGACGGGGCCGCCGAGGTCGGCATCACGGGCCTCGACCAGGTCCGCGAGTCGGGCCACGAACTCGAAGACCTGCTCGATTTGGAGTACGGCAAGTGTCGGCTCGTCCTCGCCGCGCCTGAGGACGGCGACATCGAGACCGTCGAAGACGTGTCGGGCAAGGTCGTCGCCACCGAGTTCCCGCACATCGCGCGGACCTACTTCGAGGAGGCAGGCATCGACGCCGAGGTCGTCGAGGTCACGGGCGCGACCGAACTGACCCCGCACGTCGAGATGGCCGACGCCATCATCGACATCACCTCGACCGGGACGACCCTCCGGGTGAACCGCCTCGCGGTCATCGACGAGGTGCTGTCGTCGTCGGTCCGGCTGTTCGCCCGCCCCGACGTGGTCGACGACCCGAAGGTCCAGCAGTTGCTCATGGCGCTCGAATCGGTCCGCTCCGCGGAGGGCAAGCGCTACCTGATGATGAACGCGCCGCGCGAGAAACTCGACGAGGTAAAGGAGGTCATACCCGGCCTCGGCGGTCCGACCGTGATGGACGTCGCCGGCGACTCGACGGTCGCCGTCCACGCCGTCGTGAACGAACGCGACGTGTTCGAGGTCGTCAGCGACCTGAAGAATGTCGGTGCGAGCGGCATCCTCGTCACCGAAATCGAGCGGTTAGTCGAGTAAGCGACGCGGCCGCGTGCCCGTCGCATCCGTCAGTTCTTCCAGCGCAGGTCCGGAACCGTGACCGACGGCTCGAACCCGAGTTCGCCGCGGCGCACCCGGACGTAGGCCGCGATGCAGACCGCGCCGAGCACTATCGCGCCGAGACCGAGCAGACCGGCCTCGGGGCCGAACGCACCGCCGGTAACCACGTCGGGGCCCCGTTCCGTCGTCTCGACGAGCGACGTGCCGAAGTCGAGGCCGCTGACCGCGAAGCCGAAGACGCCGCCCTGCACGAAGTTCCATGAGATGTGGATTCCCGTCGGGATGGCGAGGTCGCCGGTGAGCGCGTAGCCGAGACCGAGCATGACGCCCGCGAGGGTGATGCTGGTCGTGCTGGCGAACCCCGCGTTCGGGTTCGTGTAGTGAGCGACGCCGAACACCGCCGACGAGACCGCGAGGCCGCCGGCGACCGCGACATCCGGACCGAACCGCCAGCGGAGGCCCTCGGCGACGTCGGTGAGGACGATACCCCGGAGCAGAAGTTCCTCCGCGATGCCGACGACGACGAAGAACGCGAGGAGCGAGCCGACGCCGAGCAGTCGGTCGACGCCGAGCGGGGCGGGGGAGACCGCAATCCAGCCGGCGGCGACGCCGACGACGAAGATAGCGGTCATCAGCCCCGTTCCGAGCGCGAGGCCGAACACGAGGTCGACCGCCCACTCGCGGTCGAACCGGAGACCGAGATCCGCGACGGTCCGCCGGTCGACGTACCGCGCGACGACGAGTGCGGCGAGGCCGCTCGCCCCGACAGAGACGAGCGAGACGACGAGCGCGACGAGTCGACTGGATTCGGCGAGACCGCCGAGAGCGGCCGAGAACGAGACGGCGACCACGAGCGAGACGAGGACGAAGACGACGGGCGTCGCGAGCAGTCGAAACGGGGCTCGCGGCCGGCGTTCCATGTCGTTCCAGAGGAGGCGACGGGGAGACACGACGGATGATTCAGCGGCCGCGGGCAAGAAAGTACGGCGAGCGCGACCTCAGAAGGGCGCTGTCGTCAGGATGACCATGAGACCGAACAGGACGAGGCCGAGAAGCACCGAGACGACGAAGTGGATGGTCACCACGTACGCCGACAGGCGGTTCGACCGGCCGTAGAGATACTTGACGAAGCCGAAGTCGAGCCCGAGAGCGAGCGCGAGCGCGACGAAGGAGTTCCAGCCGAAGGTGGTGAAGACGACGGCGATGGCCGCAGGAACCGGCCCGACGGCGAACGCCTTCTTGAGTTCCACGTCGCCGAGGACGTTCCGCGCGGCGATGTGGGCGGTGAGAGAAAGGAACAGCGCGAACAGCGCGAACGTTCCGGCGACGGCCGTGACCGGCGCACCGGCGGCCGTCTGCAAGGTGAGCGCGTCCATATCGGTCCGAGGGACGCGACTGACTTAGATTCGGTCGATTCGGGTCCCGGTTACGCGGCGCGGTCGAGAGGACCCGACGAGGTTAGAACGACCCGTTCAGGAGACCGAGTTCGGAGAGGCGTGAGATGATGACGTCGACCGCCGCTTCGGCGTCTTCCGGCTTCTTCCCACCCGTGATGACGAGCTTGCCCGACCCGAAGAGAAGCGCGACGACGCTCGGTTCGTCGAGGCGATAGACGAGTCCCGGGAACTGTTCGGGCTCGTACTCGATGTTTTCGAGACCGAGGCCGATGGCGATGGCGTTGAGGTTCAGGTTCTCGCCGAGGTCCGCGCTCGTGACGATGTTCTGAACGGTGATTTCGGGGTCGTCGTCGACCGGAATCTGAAGCTCTCGGAGCTTGTCGAAGACGATTTCGAGGCTCTCATGTACGTCGGCAGTCGACTTCGCGCCGGTGCAGACGATTTTTCCGGACCGGAAGATGAGCGCCGCGGATTTCGGCTCTTGGGTGCGGTAGACGAGTCCCGGGAACTGCTCGGGGTCGTAGTCGGCACCCTCGAGGTCCATCGCCACGCTCTGGAGGTCGAGCTCTTGGCCGATTCCCGTGGAGGCGACGACGTTTTCGATGTTGATTGTGTCCTTGGGGTCGGTCATACAACGATTTAAGTCACGTATTTAAGGTTTAAAAAGATTGGTGCAAGTAATTGACAGCTTACGCGCGGCGACGAATAATCCGGACGTTCCGGACGGTGACAACCGCACCAAGAAGTGTCAGTGAGATGGGAACTGCGAGGCGCGCGACCGCCGGTCTGAGCACCCAGTAGGTGGCGAAGAACAGGGCGACTGAGACGAGTTTTAACACCGCGAACGAGCCGGGTCCGGGGTCGCCACCCGAGATGAGTCGCACGACTGGGTTCCCCTCCTGCACGCCGGCCATCCTGACACCGAGGACGGTCGTGACGTAGTCGCCGAGGCCGTAGGCGAGCGCCGCTGCGCCCCAGAGGATGGCGTCGAGAGAGGCCATGCGGGAGGATTCGGAGCGACCCGTATAAGTCTCGTCGTCGCCGGGTTGTCACGTTCGGCGTCATCGCCATCGGTCGGTGTGTGCGTCACCGCGCTCGCGGGAGCGACGACGACCGATACCCTCATTTCCGCGGCCCGTCAGGTCCGAGCGTGTACGGATTGGAACTCGCCGGCGAGGAAGACGCCTTCGCCGCCCGCGAGGCCGAGTCGGCCGCGACGGGCGTGACAGTCGTCGCCCCCGGCCTCGCCACCGCCCGCGGCGTCGAACCGGAGCGCGCGAGGCAACTCGCCTACACTCGCCGCGTCGTCGAACTGGTCGGGCGGTGCGACCCCGACATCGACGCCGCCCGCGCCGTCGTCGCGGCCGCGAACGT
>NZ_JAMYJY010000143.1:0-6946 GCF_024136985.1 Haloferax sp. AB510 | reverse complement strand
GCTGACGGCCGCGGAGCCGTCGGCACCCGTCCGCTCGGCGGTCGCGTTCTCCCGGGCGACCGCAAGGTCCGCGCGCAGGCGGTCGAGGTCGTCGGCGTGGCTCTGGGGCACGTCGCCGTCGAACAGGTCGATTTCGTCGGTCGTCGTGTTGTGCTCGCCGGCGACGAACACCGTGTCCTCGGGGATGTCGAACCCGCGGTCGCGGAGTTCGTCCTTGACGGTCTCGTCGTTGCAGATGGCCGCGAGGACGCGGGCGTTCGGGCCGCCGGGGTTGCCGGCGCAGGCACCGCAGTCCAGACTCGAATCGAACGGGTTGTTGGCCGTCTCGCTGGCGTGGCCGGTGAACACGACGAGGCGGCCGAACTCCTCCCAGCCCATCAGTCCGAAGGCGTTCGCGGCGTACTCGACTTTCTCGTCGTCGGTCAGCCCCACTGGGAGGTCGCCGACGTAGGAGTGTTGGTGGTGGACGGTTGGGTCGCAGAACTCGTGGTTGTCGGGGGTCGCGTCGTCGGCGGTTCCGAGCAGGTCGGAGACGCGCCCGGGGACGAGCGTGCGGGCCGCGAGGGCGACCCCATACCCGCTCCCGGCGCTCTCGACGAAGCCGAAGGCGGTGGCGGGATTGGTCTTCAGTGACTCGATGACTTCACCCGCGGTCTCACGGAGGTTCGACCAGCGGTCGTGGCTCGCCTTCGTCTCCCTGTCGGTCGGGACCTCGGTGACGCGGTGTGCCGGGTCGACAATCGGGGGACAGGCGTCGACCGACACCTCGTCGTCGTAGCCCTGGTACTCCATCGGGATGCCGAAGAAGCCGGCGTAGCCGTGGGTCTCGTAGTCGCCCGTGTCCTCGATGTGCCGGCGGATGACCTCCGAGCGCGTGTCGATACAGAAGACCAGTTGCGCGTCCGGACGACCGCCGGGCGCGCTGTTTTCGAGGGCCTCGCTCTCGGCGGCGACGCGGTCGACGACCTCGCCGCGGTAACTCGCCTCCCACGCGCTCAGGAACGCGTCGGCGAGTTCGTCGGTCGCATCGGCCTCGCCGCGTTCGGGACCGGTCGACGGCTCGACATCGACGCCGAACGCGTCGAGGAGCGCGAGACGGGCCGCGAGATAGCCGTCGAGCGTAATCGGGTGCGTGGACTGCCACTCGCCGTCGTCGGCGGCGCGTTGCTTGATGAAGCCGGTCCAGCCGGGGAGCGCGGCGAGTTGCTCCTCGAATATCGGCACCCACTGGCTTTCGGGGTACGACGCGACTACGGACTCGACGGTTTCGACCGGCGACTCGGGCAGGTCGGCGACGATTCCGTCGTCGGGAATCTGGCCGTCGTACGCGGCCATCGAGCGGAAGGCGCTGTAGAACCCGTCTTCGCGGTTCGGCATCGGCCAGTGGGCCTGTCCCTCATCGAGGAACGCCGACAGCCACTTCGTCAGCACGCGGTCGACCCGCGCGGTCCCGGCGTCGGCGTCGGCGTCAGCGCCCGAGGAGTTCGACTCGACGCCGGCGTCCATGCGCTCCAGCAGCGTTTCGGGGTCGTCGTCGTAGCCGCGCTCGGCCAGTTCCGAGGCGAGCACATCGGGGTCGATTTGCCCGTCGTCGAGGGCCGCTTCGAACGTCTCGGGGGTCGGGTAGCCGCGGCCGCCGACGAGGTCAGCGGCCTGGGTGACGGCTTCGTGGAACGGCATGTCTTCGAATCCCGAAAGCGGGTTGGCCGTCACGAACGAGTGAATCGGCCAGACCGAGCCGACGGTCGTCGCCGCTTTGTCGATGCTGTCTTCGATGGCGTGTTCAGTACTCATTGTAGTCCTCCGTGGCGGTCAGCACGGTGCTGGAGGCGGGTTGGCTCGCGTTCAACAGTGCGACGTAGAGGCGGTGGCTGCGCTCGTGGACGCCGAGTTCTATCGCGGCGTAGACGACGAGGAAGACGCCGGCGACGAGCGCGTGGAGCGCGCTCAGTTCGGCCGGAGCCTCGACGACCGGCAGCCCGGACAGGACGCTCGAAATCGCCTCGTAGGCGAGCGCGTAGACGGTGATTGCCGGCAGGAAGACGAACGGGACCGCGCCGTAGCGGGCCGTCGCCGGAAGCGCGGCGTTCGCGACGACGTTGCGGGCCGCGTGCAGCGTGGTGAGCACGACGAACGTCACGAGCAGGAGCCCGCTGTCGAGGTGCGTTCCCTTCCCGGTGAGCGCCGCGAACAGCGCGCCGCCGGCCAGCCCGGTCGCCAGGACGACGACCGCGCCCGCGACACCGGTCTCGTGGGCGTCGTGGTCCGTCGGGGCGGTGTGTTCGACCGCCGCGCCCGCACTGAGGAAGTGGTACGCCTTGTAGAAGCCGTGCAGGATGAGGTGAGTGATGGCGGCTCCGAAGAAGCCGAGGCCGGCCTGCATAATCATGAAGCCCATCTGGCCGATGGTCGAACAGCCGAGTTCGCTCTTGACGTCCGTCTGGACGTTCTTGAGTAGTTTTCCGAGCAGGGCGCTGGTCGCGCCGACGACCACGATGCCGAGCATGAGCGTGGCGTCGAGAGTCACGACCGGGGCGAACCGGAGCAGCAGGATGCCGCCGGCGTTCACGAAGCCTGCGTGCATCAGCGCGGAGGCGGGCGTCGGCGCGGTCATCGAGGAGAGCAGCCAGCCGTGGAACGGGACGAGCGCGGACTGAATCATCGCCGCGAGGACGAGCGCGACACAGGCGAGAAGCCACACCGGCCCGCCGAGCCCGTCGGCGCTCGCGGCGATACCGGAGACCGTCGTCGCGCCGGTCGCCCACCAGAGGGCTGCAAGCGCGACGCCGAGGAACGCGCTACTGGCGAGGAAGTACCTGCGAGCGACGCTCGCGGCGGCCTGCGCTTGATTCCAGCCGTCGATGATGCCGATGAGTTTCGCCATCGCGAGCCCCATCGCCAGCCAGAGCAGCCAGAACAGCGCGACGTGGTCGGCCGCGACGAGGCCCATCACGGCGACCGTGAAGCCGAACACGGTCGCGAAGAAGCTCGTCTCGTGGCGACTGCCGGCCATGTAGCGGCGCGAGTAGCTGTGGACGATGCCGCTGAAGAACGTCACGACCACCCACAGCAGCACGGTCAGGCCGTCGACGGCGACGACACCGGGAATCTCCCACGCGCCGCCGAGTCGAACTCGGGCGAAGAGCACGGCGACGCTCGCGGCGAACAGCGCCCACACGAGCTTCGTTAGTGCGACGGGCGCGAGCGGCGAGTCCGCCGTCGCGTCCGGGAGTGCTCCGACCGTCGGTTTCGAGCTGTGTCCTGACATCGTTCGATTCGTCGTTGACCAGACCGGGAACCGAAACGCGTTCGGCGACCGATACTGGTCGTCCTTACGCCCATTCGAGAACAGATTGGCTATTAAATCTACCTACATTCACAAATCGTTCGCAAATTAGCCATTAAAGAACATTATGGTTTTCTGGGCATGTGACTATGTGACATTCGGCGCTGGACGGATTGAATCTCTACAAAACCCGCTTTTCACGCCGTGTACCGCACTATCCGCCCAGTCGGTAATCGACGACCGGCGATTGGTCACGCGACGCCGACCCGCCACGGGGACCTGCGACCGCGGTCGCTCGCCGGACTCGGTGACCGATTCGTGAACGCTCCGTTCGTCGTGAGGATATCGTGCGCGCGCCCGCTCAGGAATCGTTTTCGGCGTGTCTCTCGGCGTCGAACTTCCCGAATGGTGTCGTCTCGTGCGTGCGGACGAGCACCTCGTCGGCGACGGTGAGACCCATATCGAGGAGTTCCTGCGCGATGGACGTGATGTCGCTGTCCGTCTCGCCGACGGCGGTCACGAGGAGGTTCTGTTCGCCGGTGACCAGTTCTTGGACGGCCACGACGCCGTCCATCTCCAGAATCTCGGGGACGAGTTCGCCGCGCTTGGGAATCGAGGCCGTACAGTAGAGCAACATTCGGAGCGGATAGCCCGACTTCCCATAGTCGACGCTCGCGCTGTAGCCCTTGACCACGCCGTCGGATTCGAGTCGCTGGATGCGCTTGCGGACGGTGCTGTCCGAGGTTCCCGTTCGCTTCGCGATGTCGCCGGACGACATGTTTCGGGCGTCCTCTTGGAGCGCGTACAGAATCGCCTTGTCCACGTCGTCGATATCCTCGCCAGCCATACCACTACGTGGGGGAGGAGAGCACTTTATCCTTTGATATTGTTCGGACGGCGGTCCGCGCGGTACCCGACATCGGTCGTCTCCAGAGGTAGATTTATTACCCATCCGATACAATTAGTTACTATGATTGTTGTAAAAGATAACGCCGACACGCCCAAAGCTCACGAGCAGTCCGTTCGCCGCACGGCCACCTTCGCCGACATGGCCGCCGCGATGCGTGGGTTCTGAGCGGTTTTTCTGGGGCCGTCTCTCTGCTCCGTTCGCCCGACTGCGCCGCGATATGACTGATTTCCTGAGTTTTCGCGTTTCCTGATAACCCGTTTCCGCGACCCGTCCGAACCGGCGCAAGACGCGCTTCGCGCCGGGAAAACGGATTTACCTTTGGGTGTCATATTCTACCAAACTGGGCGACACCGCCCTGATACCCATGGCAGACAAACCACACCAAAACCTAGCCATCATCGGACACGTCGACCACGGGAAGTCCACGCTCGTCGGCCGGCTTCTGTTCGAGACAGGTAGCGTCCCGGAACACATCATCGAACAGCACCGCGAGGAGGCGGCGTCCAAGGGGAAGTCGGGCTTCGAGTTCGCCTACGTCATGGACAACCTCGCCGAGGAGCGCGAGCGCGGCGTCACCATCGACATCGCCCACCAGCGCTTCGACACGGACAAGTACTACTTCACCATCGTCGACACGCCCGGCCACCGCGACTTCGTGAAGAACATGATCACGGGCGCGTCGCAGGCCGACCACGCGATTCTCGTCGTCGCCGCCGACGACGGTGTCGCGCCGCAGACCCGCGAGCACGTCTTCCTCGCCCGAACGCTCGGTATCGAGGAACTCATCATCGCGGTCAACAAGATGGACGTCGTCGACTACAGCGAGGACTCCTACAAGCAGGTCAAAGAGGAGGTCCAACAGCTCCTGAACCAGGTACGGTTCAACTCCGACGACGCCGGCTTCATCCCCATCTCGGCGTTCGAGGGCGACAACATCGCCGAGCCTTCGGAGAACATGTCGTGGTTCGACGGCCCGACGGTGCTGGAGTCCCTGAACAACCTCCCCGAGCCGTCGCCGCCGACGGACGCCCCGCTTCGCGTCCCGATTCAGGACGTGTACACCATCTCCGGTATCGGGACGGTCCCGGTCGGCCGCGTCGAGACGGGGGTTCTCAAGACCGGCGACAACGTCCGGTTCATGCCCTCTGACGCGGGTGGCGAAGTGAAGACCATCGAGATGCACCACGAGGAGGTCCCGGAGGCGGGCCCCGGCGACAACGTCGGCTTCAACGTCCGCGGCGTCGGCAAGGACGACATCCGCCGCGGCGACGTCTGTGGCCCCGCCGACGACCCGCCGTCGGTCGCCAAGACGTTCAAGGCGCAAATCGTCGTGATGCAGCACCCGTCGGTCATCACCGCCGGCTACACGCCGGTCATCCACGCACACACCGCGCAGGTCGCCTGCACGTTCGAGTCGCTCGACCAGAAACTCGACCCCGCGTCGGGCGAGGTCGCAGAGGAGGAACCGGACTTCATCAAGGCCGGCGACGCCGCCGTCGTCACGCTCCGGCCGCAGAAGCCGCTCAGCATCGAACCGTCGTCAGAAATCGCCGAACTCGGGAGCTTCGCCATCCGCGACATGGGACAGACCATCGCGGCCGGCAAAGTCCTCGAAGTCTACGAGTAGCGCCCGGTTTCGACCACAGTTTTTCGCGCCACCGCCGCGACAGCGACCGTACCGTCTCCACGGGCGGTTGGCGACCGATTGGTCACAAACGGCGTGTGAGCGTCCGCGGCCCGCGGCGTCACTCGTTCGCGCCGGGGTAGAGCGCCGACACCTGCCAGACGTTCGCGCGAACGCCGGCCCGCTCGATGTCCATCCGCACGCGGTCGCCGGCGTGGTGGTTCGCGAGGTAGTCGCGGAAGCTGCTGTTCTCGTAGGAGGTAACGTGGAACGTCGAGCCGTTGTCGCCGCGGAGCGTCGCCGCACCGTGGTCGTTCACCTCGTTTACGATTGTAAACGTACCTGGGCTATTTCTGGACGCTGTCTGAGACATGTGCGATTATATGTTAATGAGGGACATAAAACCTAGCGTTGCGTTTAGTAAATCATTATAAACAATCTAGTGATTGCTTCTCACACGAAACTGTCCGCTCGCTGTCGGTCGGTTTTCGGAGAATGGCCCGCGTCCGGTGGTCGATTCAGCGGCCGTGCGCCGGCGCTTGGGTTGTGTCCGGCGTGGGACGTGACGCGACACGGCCACGCTATCGAGCGCAGGTGGGTCGTCGAAACGAATCGTGTCGCGTAAGTACGGCTTCTCGAATCGGGGACGGGGCGCAGTCGTCCTAGGCGGTGGAGCCAATTAACCGAATAGCTTGATATATCCGGCTTGATTAGTGGCCCGCGTCGCCGTGGACCCCTCGGCGCACGTCGACGTAGTAGTCGCGGAGCAGGTCCCGACCGATTCGGAGCGGCGTCTCCGAACCCACGTCCTCGTCGAGCACCGCGGTCACGGTCCGGCGTTGCCCCGCGAGTTCGACCACGATATCCACCCGCGGGGGCGCGTCGTCGTCGACCACCGCCGCCGGCGGCTCGGTACCGAGGTCGGCCGCCAACTGGGGGGCGATTCGCGTCGTCGAAGCCGCGGTGTCGATGCGCGCGAGCACTTCCTTCGACCCGCTGATGCCGGTGACGGTCACGCGCTCCGCGTGGCCGACGACGGGAACCCGCTCGTCGCGAACGTGCGACGGAGCGTCAGCCGGGGGCGTCCCGTCGAGCGTGCGGCCCGAGTCGTTCGACGAGCGCCGGG
>NZ_JAMYJY010000142.1:0-6989 GCF_024136985.1 Haloferax sp. AB510 | reverse complement strand
AGTCGCGTCGCCCGTGTCGGCGTCGACGCCGGAGGGCACGTCCACCGCGAGGACACTCGCGGAGGACCCGTTGATGGCGCGCGCGGCCGTCGCCTCGGGTTCGCGGAGCGCGCCGGTGACGCCGGTGCCGAGCATCGCGTCCACGACGAGGTCCGGGTCGCCGAGGTCGAACGCGGCCGAGTCGGTGACGGTCCGCAGGTCGGCCTCGGCCGCGACGAGGGCGTCCCAGTTCTCGCGGGAGATGTCGGTCGAAATCGTCTCGGGGCGACCGAGCAGGTGGACGGTCACGTCGTACGCCTTCAGGAACCGCGCGGCGACGAGCGCGTCGCCGCCGTTGTTGCCGCGGCCCACGACGACTGCGACCGACGCGCCGGGGTCCGCGAGGTCGCGGCACGCCCGCGCGACGGCGTTCCCACTCGACTCCATGAGCTGTTTCCGCGGCACGCCGAGCGCCTCGGCGTTCAGGTCGACCGCGGCCATGCGTCGACTCGTAATC
Source organism: Haloferax sp. AB510 (assembly GCF_024136985.1). Taxonomy (NCBI): domain Archaea; kingdom Methanobacteriati; phylum Methanobacteriota; class Halobacteria; order Halobacteriales; family Haloferacaceae; genus Haloferax; species Haloferax sp. AB510. The sequence continues at coordinate 6,493 of NZ_JAMYJY010000142.1, read as the reverse complement.
ATACGCCCCCGTTGGCCCGGGGCCGCGTTAACACATGTGGTCGCGGGTCGGATTCGCAACGTTTGACACGGCGGCGACTGAATCCGGGGTAGTGACTCGCCGCCTCTTCGGAACTCTCTGCGGACTCGTCTTCCTCGTCAACTTCGGCCGCGTCGCGTTCCCGCCGCTCGTCGAGACACTCCAGACGCAGTTCTCGGTCGGCCCAGCGACCATCGGCGTCGTGACGAGCCTCGTCTGGCTCGGGACCGCCATCCCGCGCATCCCCGTCGGCTACCTCCTCACGCGCGTCTCGCGGTCGAAGGTCGTCCTCGGGTCGGGCACGCTCCTCGTCGTCGCCGCGGCGTTCACCGCGAGCGCGACGTCGGTGCTGACGCTCCAAATCGGCGCGTTCGGCCTCGGCCTCGCCTCGGGCGCGTACTTCGTCTCCGCGACCCCGCTCGTCGGCGAACTGTTCCCCGAGCGCGTCGGCCGCATGGTCGGCATCCACGGCGCGGCCAGTCAGGTCGCCGCCGTCGTCGCCGCGCCCGTCGTCGTCTTCATCCTCGCGTCGTACTCGTGGCGCGAGACGTTCTGGGTGTTGGCGGTCGCCGGCGCGCTCGTGACGCTCCTCCTCTACGCCGTCTCCCGAGACGGGAGCGCGGGGGCCGGCACGGGCGCGGACCGCGACTTCTCCGCCGCGCTCGGCCACTGGAAACTCATCCTCACGGGCATCCTCCTCATCGCGCCCGCGGGATTCGTCTGGCAGGGCCTGTTCAACTTCCTCGTGTCGTACATGACGCAGGCGAAGGCGTTCGACGCCGCCACCGCGAGCACGATGCTCACCATCGTCTTCGCGGCCGGCGTCCCCGCGTTCTCGCTGTCGGGCCGCCTCGCGGACAAACTCCCGCACGTCCCCTACATCTTCGGCCTGCTCGTCGCCTTTATCGGCGCGCTCGTCGCCCTGACGTACGCGCAGGGCTTCGTCGCCGTCGCCGTCGTCGTCGCGGTGCTCGGCTACGTCATCCACAGCCTGTTTCCCGCGCTGGACACGTTCATGCTCTCGTCGCTCCCCAGCGACGCCCGCGGGAGCGCCTACGCCGTCTTCAGCGGCGCGGCGCTCCTCTTGGAGGCTAACGGGAGCGGCGCGGTCGGCTTCCTGACCGAGGCAAACTACGCCTTCGAGGCGGTCTTCAGAACACTCGCCGGGGGGCTCGCGGTGTTCGTCGCCGCGCTCGCGGTTCTCTACGTGCTGAACCGACTGCCGGGCGTCGACCGGACCGACCCGTCGAGCGCCTGACCTCCCGAAACGGTTTACTTCCCCCACCGAAATGTCGATTGTATGTCAGGGTTGCTCCCGTCCGACGGGACCGTCGATTCGAGCGTCGAGACCGCCCCGCGCGTCCACTGGCTCGACGACGACGAGACGGAGCAGCTCCTCGGCTGCCTCTCTTGTGACACCGCCCGCGACCTGCTGTCGTGTCTGCAGGACTCGCCGGCGACGGCGACCGAACTCTCGAAGCGGGTCGAAACCTCCGTCCAGAACGCCCGCCACCACCTCGGAAACCTCATCGAGGCCGACCTCGTCCGCGTCGCCGGCACCCGCTACTCCGAGAAGGGGCGCGAGATGAAGGTGTACGCCGCCGCCGCGCCGTTCGTCGTCTGTGTCGGCGGCGAGGGCGGCGACCGAGAGGCCTTCGCCGAGGCAATCGCCTCCTTCCTCGAATAGCGTCGGCGCGCTCCGCGTGCCGGCCGGCTCTCTCGCGAACGTTCAAATACGGGGGCGCGGCCAGTCACCGACACCCCTATGGCCGTCGCAACTGGACCACAGAGCGTGACCTGGCAGGAGGTGTTCGGCCACCCGGAGGCGTACCCGGAGCAGGCCGACGGAATCGAGACCGCGATACAGACCGCCCGAGACGACGGCTTCGCCGTCGTGGAGGGCGCGTGCGGGACCGGCAAGACGATGCTCGCGCTCACCGCCGGCATCGAACTCGTCCGCGACCCCGACTCCGACTACGAGCGCGTCTTCGTCCTCACGAGCGTCAAGCAACAGTTGCGGCAGTTCGAGGCCGACCTCCGAACCATCAACGAGAACCTCCCGACCGACTGGAAACCCGTCTCGGGGCTCACGCTCGTCGGCAAGTCCGACGTGTGTCCCTACAGCCGCGAGGGCTGCGGCGGCATCGACGACGCGACCGTCTACGACCGCTGTGAGGGCCTTCGCGACCGGACCCGCGGGCTCGTCGGCGACGGCGGCCGGACCAGCGCCGAGGCGCTCGCCAAGGACGCCCGCGAGCAACAGACCGGCCTCCTCGACACCGGTTCGACGACCGCGGGCCCGAACTATCTCGAAACCGCGGGCGACCCGACGCCGTACCCGAAGTCGATGCCGGAGTACGAGGACGTGGAGTACTGCCCCTTTTACGCGAACTTCCTCGCGGACCTCCCCGAAGACGGCGACCCAATCGAGGCCGTCCCCTTCGACTTCGACGATAAGGGGCTCATCGCGACCGAGGACCTCGTCTCGCTGGCCGCTGGCGCGGGGTCGTGCCCCCACTCCGTGATGGGCGCGCTGTTGCCCCACGTCGAGGTCGTCGTCGGCAACTACTACCACGCGTTCGATCCGACGACCGTCGGCACGTTCACCGGCGCGCTCGTCGACGACTCGACGTTCGTCATCTGCGACGAGGCGCACATGCTCGAACCCCGCGTCCGCGACCTCGTCTCCGTCGGCGTCGGCGACCGGACGCTCCGCGACGCCGAAAGCGAGTTCACGCGCGTCATCCAGCCGGTGAAGTTCGACGACGCCGGCAAGTCCACCGCCGACGCCGACCTCGTCCGCGGGGAGCTACAGGAGGCCGACGTGACGCTCCGCGAACTGGAGGAGACGCGCGACTTCATCCGCGACCTGCGGGAGGAACTCGACCGCCGCGTGACCGCGCACCTCGACCGCGAGTACGTCGGCTGGCGCGCCGACCTCACCGAACTCGACGACGAGGAGCTGCCGCTCCGCGACCCCGAGGAGCCCGGCGTCGACGAACTCACCGAGTGGGCGGACGACAACGGCCACGACGAGGGGACGTGGGTCCGAGCCGAGGCGACCGGCTCGGCGGTCGCCCGCATCCTCGACTCGGTGGAGGAAGACGACAAGCGGCGGGCCGCGCCCGCGGCGGGCCGGGCGCTGGCGACGTGGGCCTACGCGGACCACGAGAAGCACTTCCGCGAAATCGAACTCGAACGGACGTGGGACGAGATGGAGCCGCCGGAGTCGTGGCGGCGCGCGTACAACGCCCGGCTGTCGGTCCACAACTGCGTCCCCGGCGAGGCCATCGCCGAGCGCCTCGGCGACTTCGGCGGCGGCGTCCTCATGAGCGCGACGCTCGAACCCATCGACGTGTTCCGTCGCGTGACCGGCCTCGACGCCCTCGCCGACGACGGCCGCCCGGTGGCAGAGCGGACGTTCGGCCTCGGCTTCCCCGAGTCGAACCGCGCGAGCTTCGCCGTCGACGTGCCGAAGTTCACCCACAGCAACCGCGGGCCGCCCGGCGAGGAAAACGAGACGCGGCTCGCGTACACCGACGCCGCCGTCGAGGTGTGCGAGCGCTCGCCGGGCAACGTGCTCGTCGGGATGCCGAACTACGCCGAGGCCGAGTGGATGGCGGGCGCGCTCGAAGCCCGCGTCGACAAGCCCGTCCTCCTCGACGAGTCGTCCGACGACGGGGCCACAGAGCGGCTCAAGCGCGATTTCTTCGGCGGCGAGGGGAAGGTGCTCGTGACGAGCCTCCGCGGCACGCTCACCGAGGGCGTCGACTACAGCGGCGACAAGCTCTCGGCCGCCGTCGTCTGCGGTGTCCCGCTCATCAACACGTCGTCGCCACGGACCCGCGCGGTGAAGACGGCGTACGACCGCGAGTTCGGCAACGGGTTCGAGACGGCGCTCACGGTGCCCGCGGTCAGAAAGGCGCGGCAGGCCATCGGGCGCGTCATCCGCGGGACCGACGAGGTCGGCGTCCGCGTCTTCGTGGACGCTCGGTACGCCCGCGACTCGTGGAACGGCGTCCGCGACTACCTGCCGGAACAGGAGCGCGAGGAGTTCAGACCGGTCAGTCCCGACATGCTCGGCTTCGGCCTCGACCGGTTCTGGTCGTCGGTCGAGTAGTCGCGGGCGGGCCGCGTCGCGGCCGGCGTGCCGAGGGGCAGACGTGTCGTCAGGAGAGCGTCAGCGTTCGTCGTCCCACGCGTCCCGGCAGTCGTCGTCGCAGAAGTGCCGCGCCTGCACGGCGCCGTCTTCGACCCACGTGACGACGCGGTGCGTCGGGTTGTTGGCAACCGGCTCCCCGCACGTCGCGCAGGTCGGGGCGTCTTCTGGGTCTACGTTCTCTTCCAAATCGGACGTGGGATCGACCATCGACAGCCAGATGGCGGTTCCGTGCACTTCAACCCGTCTCCGCCGGCAGAAGTCGCCCGACGGGGCGGATTCCCCCGCGGAACTGTGGAATCCACACCCGTGCGAGGGGAACCGAAGCTATGTATCACTCCGTACTCCCACTTGGTGCAACGTTTTGTAACCAACGGGTATTGTCAATCACTACCACACTTAGTGAAGGTTATGTAATCACCGTCGCGTGTGTATAGGTGACGGCGAATGTCAGAAGTGCCCGCCTCTCAGGATTCGGTTGCAGGGACCGCTGACCGCATCGGCGCGGATACCACCGGGGATTGCTTCCTCCATAGCGTCGTCGTCACCTATCGAGGGAGCCCGGACCAGGTCACCGTCTACCCCCGGCGCGACAGCTGCTGCGACCGAATGGAGGCGTGGCTGACCGCCGACGCCGACGCGTTCATCTCGCTCGACGAGATGTGCTGAGTCACCGCCGACGCGGTCGCCGCGCACCCGACGAGAACGCACGCCGCCGATAGCCCATTTCGCCGCCCCGTCGGCTCAGCCGACGAACTCGGCGTCGGACAGCGTCTTTTGTACCGCTTCTTCGCCCACCGCCGCAGCCAGCGCCTCGAAACCGGCGCGCTCGGCGCGGTCGCGGGCGTTCGCCACCAGCCGCGAGACGATGAACTCAGGTGTGGACTTGCCGACCGTCCCGAACCGCGGCTGGTAGTCCACGCGCAGTTCCAACTCGTCGGTCAGCCCCTCGGCGAAGATGCCGTCGATGCGCGCCTCCGGCGGGAGCGGGCTCAGTTCGTCCGCGAGGTGCGTGACGTAGACGCCGAAGGCGTCGCGCTCGACGGTGAGGTTCACGAGGCCGTTGAGCAGGTCGGCCGCGCGGCCCGGCTCGGTGATGGCCTCGAACTCGTCGACGAGCATCAGCGTCCGCCCGTCGCCCGACAGCGGCGGGACGATTGACTTGAGCGTCGATTCGAGTACGCCCGCGTTGAAGCTCGCGTGCCGGCGGTGGAACACGACCGAGTCGAACCGGCCGACGACCGCCGACTCGGCGGGGACCGGAAGCCCCATCGACGCGAGGATGGCGACCTGTGAGAGCGTCTCCAGTAGGGTCGTCTTCCCGCCGCTGTTGGCCCCGGTGAGGACCGACACGCGGTCGCCGACCGGCGGCGTCGGCCCCGACGCGCACGCGAGTTCGTGGTCGCCGACGGCGTAGGAGACGGGCTGTGGGTCGTCGATGAAGAGGTTGCGCGCGCCGCAGACCGCCAGCCCCGTCTCGGCGATGTCCGGCCGCGTCAGGTCGTACTCGTCGGCGAACCGCGCGAGCGACAGCGACAGCGCGACCTCGTCGACGGCCTCGACCGCGAGGTCAACGTCGTCGCGGGCGGCCCAGATGCGGTCGCGTAGCTCCTCGGCGACAGTCTCCTCGCGGGCGGCGGCGTCGGCTTCGAGGTCCTCGACGAGCGCCCGGAGCGACGCGCTCACGAAGTCGGTCGCGTCGCGGGCGTCCTCGGCGGCGACCGCTTCGACCTCGCCGCGCGGAGAGGTCGGTCTCCTGTGCGACGTACTGGACGAACGCGGCGCGGAAGTCGTCGAGCGAGCGGACGCCCCGCGACTGGATGGTTTCGAGCACGTCGAACGAGCCGGATTGGAGTTCGTTCGCGGTGTCGAGCCGGCTCCGCAGGCTGTCGAGACGGTCGTCGGCACCCGCGGCGACCGAGCCGTCCTTGTCGACGTAGCCGAGCGCGCCGAGTGCGTCGCGGAGGGCGTCGGGGTCGGCTTCCTCCAGCGCGTCGAACGGCTCGCCGCGAAGCCCGGCCTCCCTGAGTTCGAGCGCGGCGCGGACGGCGGCGCGCTCAGTCTCGCCGGCCTCGTCGTACTCGCGGAACGCCTCCTCGACGGCGTCGCGGGCGTCGTCGTCGAGGTCGGCCCACGCCTCCCTCGCCGAGAGGATGCGGTCGAGGCGGTCGCGTCGGGCCTCGACGGTCGGAAGCGGTGTCAGGACGCGGATGCGGTCGGCGGCGTGTTCGGTCAGCGGCGCGGTTGCTCGCGAGCGACAGGAGGGTCGTCGTACACGTCGCGGCGTCGCGGGTCGCCAGCGCGTCGACTGGCCGG
>NZ_JAMYJY010000141.1:0-7390 GCF_024136985.1 Haloferax sp. AB510 | reverse complement strand
ACAACGAGCCGGCGAACCTGTTCGTCGCGGGCTTCATCGGCTCGCCCTCGATGAATTTCCTCGACGGCGAGGTCACAGAAGACGGGTTCGTCTCGACCAACATCGACGTGGAGTTCGACCCCGCGAACCTCGGCATCGAGGCGGGGACTGACGTCACGATGGGTATCCGCCCCGAGGACGTGTACCTCGTCGGCGACGAGGCGCTCGTCTCGAACCCCAGCCACCGCATCGAGGCCGTGACCGACGTGCTCGAACCGATGGGCGACGAGATATTCGTCTACCTAAAGCTCTCGGAGTCGGCCGAGACGGACCTCGAAGACACGAGCGGCGTCGCCAACGACCAACTGCTGATGAGCGTCGCCCCCGACACCGACATCGAGGAGGACGAGGACGTGACGGTCGTCCTCGACCGCTCGCGCGTCCACCTCTTCGACACGGCGACGGGCGAGGCAATCAGCCACGGCATCGAGACGCCCGTCCAGACGAGCGGTGCGCCCGGCACGGAAGCCGAAAGCGACGACTGACGCGCCCGTAACACGGCCCGCGTCGGTTCGTCCTCGCTCGCACGTTCGCGACTCGCACAGCCCGCACAACGCTTATCGGAGCCACACCACATCACACATCCATGGTCAACGAACTCGGTCTGTTCTACCTCGGCGGGATGACGGTCCTGTTTTTCTTCTGGGCCTACGGCATCGTCTCGTTCCTGCTCGACCTGAAGAACAAGTTCATCCCGAAGGGCAAGCAGTACCTCCGCGGGCGACGCCGGCTGAAGGAGGAAAAGCGCCGCGAGGAAGAGCGCAAAGAGCGCGAAGAACAGCTCTACTGATGCCCAGTCTCGACCCGTGCCAGTCGCCTCGTCCCGGCTCGTCGTTCGTCCCTCCCCGCGTCTCGAACGCCGCCTGACCGGGCGCTCGCGGTCGATTCTGGCAATTCAGGCCAAAGAACGTGAAACTTAACACCACCTGTAGTTAATCATCGAATCATGAGTACGGAATCATCGGTCCGAGTCGGTATCGTCGGACTCGGAAACATCGGACACCACCACGCAGACCGCCTCGTCGACCTCGGCGCGACTCTCGTCGGCGGCCTCGACATCCAGGCGGACGCCCGTCGTCGCTTCGCCGAGAAGTACGACGTGAACACCTACGAAGAGAAGTCGGAACTGTTCGCGGAGGTCGACGCGGTCATCATCACCACCCCGAACCGCTTCCACGAGGAATACGCGGTCGCCGCGCTCGACGCGGGCCTCGACGTGCTGCTCGAAAAGCCGCTCGCGCACTCGCTCGAATCGGCCGAGCGAATCGCCGAGGCGGCCGAGGAGGCCGACGGCTTCTGCATGGTCGGCTTCAACAACCGCTTTGCCAACCCCGTCGAGGTCGTCCGCCACCACTACGAGGAGGGCCGCTTCGGCGACGTCACCCACGTCGAGGCAAACTACGTCCGCCGCCGCGGCATTCCCGGCCGCGGGTCGTGGTTCACCTCGAAGAAGGTCGCGGGCGGCGGGTCGCTCATCGACATCGGCGTCCACGCAATCGACCTCGCGCTCTACTTTCTCGACTTCCCTGAGGTCGTCGAGGTCTCCGGCGTCACCCGTTCGGAGTTCGGCGACCGCGACGACTACACCTTCGTCGAGATGTGGGGCGAGGACGTGGGCCCGGAGGCCTTCGACGTGGACGACTCCGCGAGCGCGTTCATCCGCACTGAGGAGGGAACGACCATCTCCCTCGAAGTCGCGTGGGCGACGAACCGCCCGACCAACGACGAGTTCTTCCTCCGCGGCACGGAGGGCGGCGTGCGCTTCGACCGCGCGAGCCACGACCTCCAGTTCTACGAGGACGGCGTCGGCGGCGGCAACCACCTCTCGACCGCGGACGTTGAGACGCAGGACAACGACACCCACAAGACCGAACAGGAGGCGTTCCTCGCGGCCGTCGCCGAGGGCGAACACCCCGGTCGCAACACGGTCGAACAGGGCCTCGCCGTCCAGCGCGTCATCGACGCTATCTACCGCTCGTCGGAGACGGGGAAGGCGATCCGCCTCGACGCGGTCGAGACCGAGACGCCCCCGGCGAACTGACCACCGCGAACGCGAACACCCCACAGTCCCACTTTTCACACCATGTCCGTCATCGACTCACTCAAGCGCCCGGAGCACACCGGCGAGAACCGCTGTCTGCCGTGTACCGCCGTCAACATCGCGCTGGTCGTCCTCGTCGGCCTCGCGGTTAGCGTGCTCTCGCCGCTGGTCGGCTTCGTCGTCCTCGTCGGCGGCGCGCTCGCCGTGTACCTGCGGGGCTACGTCGTCCCCGGGACCCCCTCGTTCGCGCCGCGGCTCGTCTCCGCGCTCGGCCTCGCCGAGTACTTCGAACACGGCGACGACGGCGGCCCCGACCGCCGCTCGGAGTCGCTCGACGCCAACGTCGACCCTGACGTGATGCTCTCGACGCTCCTGAACGCGGGCGTCCTCGTCGAGGAGGAAGACGGCCTGTTCCTCGCCGACGACGCCCGCGAGGAGTGGGAGTCGACGATGGCGACGCTCCGAAAGACCACCGACGAGGAACTGGCCGAGGCGGTCGCCAACGCAGTCCCGTTCGATGCGACGGTCGACGCCGAGTTCGATGGCATCTCGCTCGACGGTCCCTCGATGTCCGTGTGGATTTCGCGGCCGCAGGCCATCGCGGACGTGGCGACGCTCTACACGGTCGTCGAGCGCGGCGTCGACCCGATGGTCGCGCTCGCGGCCACGGAGCCGATGCGGATGTTCACCGAGGTCTGTCCGGACTGCGGCGGCCCGGTCGAGGAGACGACGACGCGCAACTGCTGCGGCGGCACCGCGGGGCTGTACGACTCGCCGGAACACGAGGTGCTCGGCTGTGCGGACTGCGGCGCGGTCGTCTACGAGTTCCCCGACGAGTAGCCGCTGCTGGCGGGGACTGACCGAGCCGAAAAGACACGAGCGGAAACTGACGACGCGGCTTCAGACGATTTCGTCGCGGTTCGGAACCTCGTCGCGGCCGAGCAGAATCTCCTGTCCTTCCACGTCTTCGAGCGCGGCGACCAGTCCGCCGACCTCGACGACGCCCTCCTCGGTCTCGATGTGGAGCGACGCAACCTCCTCCGTGTCCTCGAAGGCCGTCTCGATGACGCGCCCTTCGACCACGATGGGGTCGCCCGTCTCGATGTCGCGGCCGGAGACGGAGGCGTAGAAGTCGCCTTCTATCTCGCGGATGTCCTTGACGGCCCGACGGATAGAGGCGTAGCGGCGTGGGAACGGCCGGCGCTTGCCGTTGGCGACGATAGTCTCGGCGGTGCTCCAGAGGACGGTCCCGAAGAAGCCGCTCACGAGGAAGCCGAGCGCGGAGCGGTTGAAGATGACGCCGTAGCGGTCGCGGTCGTCGCGGAGGGCGTCTTGGGTCGCGTAGATGGAATACTCGCCGTCGGCGACTGCGAGGACGGGCGAGGTGATGCCGCGGCGGGCGCGGGCGATGGTCGCCACGTCGAGGTAGTTGAACTCGTCCGGGTCGGGCGCGCGGGAGGCCGGCGTCACGAGCAGGTCGATGCTGACGCCGCTGTCGATGGCCGCCGCGAGGTCGTCGCGGAAGCGACGAAGCAGGTCGGGCGTCAACGAGAGCACGAGTTCGTACTCCGCGGCCTCGATAATCTCCTCGATGTAGCGGAGGATGGTCGACCGCGACTTGACGAGCGAGACGGCCTCGGTGTCGCGGGCGGGGGCGGTGTAGCGCGCCTCCAATTCCTCGATGAGTTCCTCCAGCGAGGTCTTGACGTTCGCGAAAGCGTCGTCGGGGTCGACCGCGACGATTTTCATCGGGCGCGACTCGCGGAGTTCGACGAGGCCGCGGTCCGACAGGCTCCGGACCGTGTCGTACACCCGCGGCTGGGGGATGCTGGTTCGGTCGGCGATTTCGCTCGCCGTCAACTGTCCGTGTTCGAGGACGGCCAGATACGCGTCTATCTCGTACTCGCCGAGGTTGAAGCGCTCACCGACTCGCTCCATGGTGAGCCGCAGTTCGTCAGCCATAGTCGTGACGTGTACGGCATCACCTAAATCATTTACTGAAATCCGAGTAGCACGAAATTCCGAAAACAAGTGGCACAAGCCGTAGCAGGGCTGCCGTCGAGTGTCGCGGGTCGGCGGGCGGGTTGGAGCTCACATGTACATTCGGTCCTCGGGGAGCTCCGCCTCGCTGTCGCGGAGTCGCTCGGCGAGCTCGGCGTAGTACTGCTGGACCTCGGCCGCGAACGACTCCAGCGGCGAGGAGTCGACGCCGAGGTCGTACACGTCGTTGGCGGCGTCGACGAGGCGGATGGCCGCCTCCACGTCGGGGACCTGCGCGTGGACGGGCGTGACGTAGACGCCGACGCCGAGGGGCGACCCGATACCGCGCTCGACGAGCGCCGCGTTGGTGCCGTCGAAGAAGCCCCGACCCATCGGGGGGATGTCGCTGTCGGCGAGTCGCGCCTCGCGGTAGTCGTCGGTGGCGATGTAGAACACGCGGTGTTCGTCGGGGCCGTGGGCCATCGGAATCCCCGAGAGGACGGCGAGTTCCTCGACTTGATTGCGCTCTGTCCACTCAAGGATGGCGTTGCCGAACTGGGTGCCGTGGACTGCCGGGACGAACAGTTCGCCGACGAGGACGGTCACGTCGAGGTCCTCGCGGGAGAACAGTCGGGTGTGGTGTCGGGGCCGCCCGTCCTCGAAGGGGGTCACCGCCGGGAGGCCTTCGACGGTGAGGTGGCCGGTCTGTTCGAGGTCGAGGTGGTCGACGATGAAGTCGACGGCCGTGAGTCCGGCGAGTCCGAACGACGAAAAGCCACAGAGGAGTGCTCGGCTGGGCGGCGTCTCGTGGGTGATGCGGAAGTCGGGGCGGGCGCTCGTCGCGTTGACCATGCAGATACTGCGACGCCCCGACACTTAGCCGTTCACCGCGACCGAACCCTCGGAGTAACAACCCTTTTTTCGCCGCTCTTCGTTGCGGTTTCCATGCACGGAGTCGAGGGGGTTGCCGACGCGTCGGGCGCGGTCGGCGGGACGCTGACGGCGGGGAGCCACGTCGCGGTCGCTCCGCTCCAGTCGACGGCGGTCGAACCGCCGGCGTTCGTGCCGGACTACTTCCTGTTTCCGGGGTGGCGAATCGTCGTCGCCCTCGTCATCGTCACCCTGTCGGTCGCGCTGTCGAAGTACGCTGTCCGTCTGCTCGGTCGGCCGGTCGCCCGGCAGTTCCGCCGCCAGAGCGTCGCCCAGACCATCCTGCGAATCGTTCGTCTCGCCATCGTCCTCGTCGGCGTCGGCGTCGGGGCGAACGTCCTCGGCCTCGAACTCGGCGACATCGTCCTCTCGGTGACGGTGTTCTCGGCAGTGCTCGGTATCGTCCTCGCGCCCATCGTCGGGAGCATCATCAACGGGGTGTTCGTCCTCTCGGACCAGCCGTTCGAAATCGGCGACATGATAGAACTCGACGACGGCACGAAGGGCTTCATCGACGAGATAACGCTGAGCTACACGAAGATATTCACCCTCGACAACACCTTTCTCGTGATGTCGAACTCGAACATCCGCGACCGCGACGTCATCAACTACTCCGCGGAAGACGAGCGGACCCGCCTGTCGCTCGACGTGCTCGTCACCTACGAGTCCGACATCGACGCCGCCCGCGACCTCGTCGAGCGGGCGCCCGCGACTGCGACGCGGTGGTCGAAGGCGGGCCGGACATCCGCATCGGCAGTGCCCGCTACCCGGCGAAACCGACCGCCTACATCAACTCCTACGCCGACAACGGCGTCCTCCTGCGCCTCCGCTACTGGGCGCTGAAACCGTACAAAATCGGTCGCATCCAGTCGGAGGTCCAGACGCGCCTCTGGACGCTCGTCGAGGAGTCCGAAGCCACCGTCGAGTTCGCCTACCCGCACACCCACCTCGTCTTCGACGAGACCAGCGGGAGCCTGCACGTCACCAACGACGAGGGCGCAAACCGACGTCACGCCACCGCGTCGCCGGCACCGGGAGCGCCCACCCAAACCCAACCGGTCTCTGACGGCGAGGGCCCCGAACCCCCGGCTGACTCGGGCGACGCGGCCGACGCGACCGACGCCCCGAACTCGACGAACGCGGAGTCGGCGGCCGCCGAGACGGCGGACCCAGAATCGACGGACGCCGCCGGCGGCGACGACTGACCGGAGAACGGTGAAAACAGTCGGAGCTGGGAACCGCATCGAAACCGGGAAAACGAATCCGAACCCGAGAGCCGCCGGCTCAGTCGTCCGCGCGGACGGTGATGACCGTGCAGTCGAGCTTTTCGCGGAGGAACACGTCGATGTCGGGGTCGTCGAGGAACCGCCGGAGCATCCGCCGCCAGCGGCTCGCCTGTTTCGACCCGATGACGACGATGTCGGCCTCCTCGGCGGCAACCTCTTCGAGAATCGTCTCCTCGACGAGGAAGCCTCGGCGGACCACGTAGCGCGCGCGGACGAGCGGGCCGAACTCGGCCTCGACCGCCCGTTTGAGTTCGGTCCGCGTCACGCCGCGGTTCGACTGGTAGAGGTCGACGTGGAGGACCGTCAGTTCGGCGTCGCGCTCGCGTGCGACGCGGACGGCCTCTTCGAGCGTCGCCCGGGAGTGCTTCGAGAGGGGGTACCGAACCGGGACCACGACCCGTGTCATACTCCGAAGCCACTCGCTGGGTGTGCGTGAACCTTTCCCTCTCGGACGCGTTCGCCGGCGGCTGCCTCTCCGTCTCGGCCCCGCCCCACGCTCAGTCGTCGGCGCGGGTGGCCGACCGGCGCTCGATGCGCCCTTCGATTGCGGCGTCGAAGCCGACCTCGCGGGCGTAGCGCGCCAGCGCGTCGTGTTGAATCTCGAACTCACCGACGCGGTGAGCCTGCGTGATGGCCGGGAACTCCTGCGTGCTGTGGAGCAGGTAGTCGCTCGTGGCGACGGTGTAGCGCGCCTCGGGGTCGATTGGCTCGCCGCCGACGAACGCCTCGACGACCTCGTCGCTGGTGTTCGTCAGCGTCGCAGTCGCCGCTGACGTGGGCGTGCCACCAGTCCGGTTCGCCGAATCCCATCTCGGCCCCGCGGGCGGCCCCGAACGCCGCCAATAGCTCCGTGCCAGTCACCTCGGCGACGACGAGGTGCTCCTCGAATGGGACGAGACTCACGAGGTCGGCGTGGGTCACGTCGGGACCGATGGGCGGACCGGAACGGATGCCGCCGCTGTTCTGCAGCCCCACGTCCGCGCCGGTCGCCCAGCGGTAGGCGTCGGCGATGGCGTTGCCGACGCGGCACTCGCCAGCCGCGACGGTCTCCTCGGCGCGGTCCATCGGGCGGTCGATTCGACAGAGCACCTCGTCGAGACCGGCGGCGTCGACC
>NZ_JAMYJY010000140.1:0-7946 GCF_024136985.1 Haloferax sp. AB510 | reverse complement strand
TGGACATGGACACCGTCGAAGCGCACATGGTCGACGGCGAGACGCTGTTCGACGAAGCGTAAGCTTCGGCGAGCCGGCGAATCGGAGATTCGCCTCGTTCGACGAGGAGTGAAACGACTCGTCGAGCCAGCAGCACGGAGTGCTGCGCTGTTTGACGAGGCGTAAGCCGAAGTCAAATCAGTCGAGCTTCGATCGACGTAATTCGACGAGGAGTGAAACGACTCGTCGAGCCAGCAGCACGGAGTGCTGCACTGTTCGACGAAGCGTAAGCTTCGGCGAGCCGGCGAATCGGAGATTCGCCTCGTTCGACGAAGCGTAAGCCGAAGTCGAACTCACGGACCCGCGTTCCGATTTTTCCGAGACTCCACGCGGAGCCGTCGGCTCGCGCTTACTCCTCGCCGACCAGCCGAACGCCGGCCGACGGGCGGCAGGCGAACACGTCGGCGTCGGGACCGACGCGCTCGGGAGCGGCGTCTCGAATCGCCCGCGCCACCCGGTCGAGCGCGTCGCCGTCGACCAGCGCGACCGCGCTCCCGCCGAAGCCGCCGCCGGTCATCCGCGCGCCGTAGACGCCCGGCGTCTCGGCGGCGAGTTCGACCGCCGCGTCGAGTTCGGGACAGCTCACCTCGTAGTCGTCGCGCAGGCTCTCGTGGGCCGTGAGCATCGCGTCGCCGACGCGGTCGAGGTCGCCGGCGACAAGCGCGTCGCGGGCGCGACGGACGCGCTCGTTTTCGGTCACGACGTGTCGAACCCGGCGGCGGTGCATCGGGTCCAGCGCGTCGGCGTGGGCGTCGAGGAGGTCACGGTCCACGTCGCGCAGGGAGTCGAGTTCGCGGTCGGCGACCTCGCGGAGTCGGTCGAGCGCCGCCGCGCACTCGCGGACGCGGTCGTTGTAGCCCGATTCGGTCAGTTCGTGGGAGACGCCGGTGTCGATGACGAGGACACCGACACCGGCACCGACGGGCACCGACTCGAACTCGCGGCTCCGGCAGTCGAGAAAGAGCGCCGAGTCGGCTTCGCACAGCGCCGCGGAGAACTGGTCGAGGATGCCGCATTCGACGCCGACGCCCTCGCGTTCGGCCCGCCAGCACGCCAGCGCGAGGTCGGCGGTAGGGAGGTCGCGCCCGGAGACCGCGAGGAGCGCGCGGCCGACAGAGAGTTCGAGCGCGGCCGACGAAGAGAGCCCCGCGCCCGTGGGCACGTCCGAGGCGATGGCGAGATCCGCGCCGCCAACCGGGTCGTCCTCGCGGAGGACGCGCGCGACCGCGGCAACGTAGGCCGCCCATCCGTCGGGGTCGTCGTCGGGTGCGAGTTCGGCCGTCTCGCCGAAGTCGGCGGCGCGGACGCGAAGCAGGTCGTCGCTTCGGGGGCGGGCCGCGACAGCGACGTGGCGGTCGACGGCCATCGGGAGGCAGAGGCCGTCGTTGTAGTCAGTGTGGCCGCCGACGAGGTTCACGCGGCCGGGAGCGACGGCGATCGTTGGGGCCGCGCTCACGGGCGAGTCTACGGCCGACGCCGAGGTGTCGCCTTCGTCCCGGAGCGACGCGAGCGCGGCCTTCGCGCGTTCCACCGGGCTTCCGTCGTCGTCGCCCACCACGTCGTCGAGAACGTCGTCATTCGTCATTCGTGGCCGTCTCCGTGTTCCTCGTGGCTCGTCGCGGCTTCATCGTCCGCGACTCGCTCACCGCCGAGTCGCTGGGCTATCTGCCGGCCCAGTTCACGCGGGTTCGCCTCGGTCACGCGGAGGTCGTCGCCGACGGCGACCCGGCCGGGCGCGAGCACGTCCGCGCAGATGCCGCCGCGGGACTCGCGGAGGGCCTCGCCCACGTCGTCGTCGCCGACGAGGTCCGCGAGGTACGCGCAGGGCGGCCTGAGCTTCGTCCCGCGGAGTTCGGCCCCGCCGAGTTCGAACGTCGCATCGAGCAGGTCGGCGAGGTCGACGCCGCGGACGACGACGTTCCGTCGGTGTTGGCCGTCAGCGAGGTCGAGGTCGTACTCGTGCTTCGCGTCGTCCAGCACCGCGGCGTCGACGAGCGTCACCTGACAGCCGTCGGTCGCCGAGTAGAAGCCGTCGCCGTCGGCGTAGCGGTCGCCTTCGATACCGCCCTCGGCGACCGCGACGGTCTCGTGGGAGACCATCGGCTCCCCCTTCGACGGCGCGGTGTACAGCGCTTCGACGCGCCCGCGAACCTCGGAAGTCATACCTCCGGCTACCACTCGGGGACACGAATAGGTTGGGTCGGCGACGCGGGGCGGTTCCGGGCGTCCTCGGCTCGACTCAGCAGAGCGGCTTCGGGTCGACGCCGAGTTCGGCGAGGCCGTCGGCGTAGTCGTCGTAGGCCAGTTGGACGACGTACTCGGCGACCATCCGGGCGCGCTCCCAGTCCTCGTCGGTCTCACAGCGGTCGGCCAAGAGGTCGAGACCGGTCGCAAGCGTCTCCTCGGTCTCGGCTTTCAGGTCGCGAAAGAGGTCGGCGCGGGGCTCGTCCGCCTCGTTGACGAAGAAGCCGATGACCTGCGTGTGTGTGCGAACCGAGACGAGGCCGCGGCCGACCATCCCGGCGGCGGCTCGTTCGACCGTGTCCTCGCGCCCGCGGAGGTACGCGTGCATCACGCCCGGTTCATCCGGGAGGTCGACCTCCTCGCCGAGCGCGTCGAGGACGCGGTCGAGGTGTTCGGCCTCTTGTGCCGCGGTGGCCTCGAAGGCGGCTCTCGCTTCCCCGTCCGTCTCGTCGGCGGCCCACGCTTCGAACGTCCCGCGGGCCGCGTGCTCGGAGTACGCGGCGGCGCGGAGCACCGCCGGCTCGGAGAGGTCTGCATCGGTCAGCGCCAACAGGAGCTTCGACGAGCCGAGTCGGTCGAGTTGCGTGCGCTTCGCCGTCTCGACTGACTCGCGGAACGAATCGGCGTCCATACCGTTCATCGGTCCGCCAGTCACCTGAACATTCGGACCGGTCCACGAGTGTGGGTTTTTCATGGCGATCCGTTCTGGTATCATTCGTGATATCGAGCGGAGAGGGTTGAAATACTGGTGTCTGTTGAGAACGGTATATGACGGACTCCTCGGGACCGGTCGACGCCAGCGCACGAGCGCGCGTGACGGGAATGCGCTGCTCTCGCAGTTGGATATCGACGCGGCGGAAATCGACCGCCGGAAATCGTTCGTTCGCCTCTCGGAGGGAGACGAACGTCGCCTGCGCGACCTCGAACCGCTCTTGGACGAGTTTGCGGACGAGTTCGCGGCGGAGTTTTACGACCACCTCGGCGAGCACGCGACGACGAAGTTCTTCGGTCGTTCGACGAAGAACACGGAGATGCTGCAGGCCGACCAGGCGGCGTACCTCCGCGAACTCGGCCGCGGCGAGTACGGCGAGGACTACTTCGCGAAGCGGGCGCGAATCGGGAAATTACACGATATGATAGACCTCGGGCCGAAGTTCTACCTCGGGGCGTACTCGGTCTACTACGAGGGCATTCTCGGTGCTGTCGCGGACGAGGTGAAAGCCGAGTTCACCGGCGGCGACACGGCCGGAAGCGACGCCGATATCGGTGCCGATGACGACGACGCCGACGGCCTCCTTTCGGGACTTCTCGGTAGCGCGTCCGGCGTCCCCAGCGGTCTCCGCGGCGGTGACGACCAGGTCGAAGACGCCGTCGACGAGGTCGTCGCGCGCATCCTCCCCGTGTTGAAGCTCCTGTCTCTCGACCAGCAGGTGGCGATGGAGACGTACATCCACTCGTACAGCCGGGCCGCGCGGGAAGCCGCCGAGCGTCGGCGCGCCCTCGCAAACGAGGTCGAAGCCGACGTGAGCGAACCGGTCGAGTCGCTCCTGCAGACCTCCGAGGAAGTCACCGAGCGGACCGACGACATCGAGACCACGGCGCAGGCGCAGGCCGACGACATGGCGACGGTCGCCGCCGAGGTGTCGGATATGAGCGCGACCGTCGAGGAAATCGCGGCGACCGCGGAGGAGGTTGAGCGGACCAGCGCCGACGCCGCCATGCGCGCCGCCGAGGGCGAGGACGCTGCCGACGAGGCCATCGACGTGATGCGCGACGTGAGCGAGGCCGCCGAGACAGCCTCCGAGGACGTCCAGCAACTGCACGACCAAATCGCGGAGATAGACGAGGTGCTCGACGCCATCAACGACATCGCCGACCAGACGAACCTGCTCGCGCTCAACGCCTCCATCGAGGCCGCCCGCGCCGGCGACGCGGGCGAGGGGTTCGCCGTCGTCGCCAGCGAGGTGAAGAACCTCGCAGAGGAGTCGCAGGCCCGCGCCGCCGAGGTCGAAGGCACGGTTGACCAAATCCAGACCGAGGCGCAGGAGACCATCGAGAGCCTCTCGCAGACGACCGGGCGACTCTACGACGGCATCGACCGCGGCGAGGACGTGATGGGGAGCCTCTCGGACATCTCGGCGGCGGTCGAACAGGCAACTGTCGGCGTCGGCGAAGTCGCCTCGGCGACCGACGACCAAGCCGAGAGTGCCGAGCAAATCGCCCGCATGGTCGACGACGCGACCGCCCGCGCGACCACCGTCTCGGACCAAATCGGCGACATCGCCGACGCCAACCGCTCGCAGACCGAACAGGTGCTCTCGATTCGCGACGCGGCCGCGCGACTCGGCGGCGGCGAGACGGGCGGCGCTGGCGCGGTGGGCACGCCCCTCGAATCGAACTCCGACACCACGACAACCGGCGGTGTTGACGGTCCGCCGGCCGGCGTCCTCGACGAATCCGGCTTCGACGAACCGCCCTCGCGGCGCCTGAGCAACGACGGCGGAGCGTCGGAGTAGCGGACGCTCTCCTCGTTTCGGCCCGCGTAGCGTTCTTGCGGCCGGCGCGCGTATGGTGTCCGTATGACTCCCGAGGAACTCGCGAGCCGACTCGCCCGCGGCGACCCGACGGCGGTTCTCGACGTGCGCGACCGCGACGAGTTCGAGGCGTGGCACGTCGACGGCGCGACCGTGACCGCGACGCAGATTCCGGCGATTCGATTCACGCAGGCCGAGATTCGCGGGACGGTCGACGAACTCGCGGCCGAGTTCCGAGACGCCCCCTCGCCGGTGGTGGTCGTCTGCGCGGAGGGCCGGTCGAGCGCCCACGTCGCCGACCTACTCTCCGAGGCCGGCGTCCCCGCGGAGAATCTCGAAACTGGCATGGACGGCTGGGCGCGCGTCTACCGCGCCCGCGAACTCCCCATCGGCGACGCGGACGCGACGGTCCTCCAGTACGACCGCCCCTCCAGTGGCTGTCTCGCCTATCTCGTCGTCGCCGGCGACGAGGCGGTCGTCGTCGACCCGCTTCGGGCGTTCGCGGACCGATACGTCGAAGACGCCCGCGAGCGCGGTGCGGAGGTCGTCGCCGCCGTCGACACGCACGTCCACGCCGACCACGTCAGCGGCGTCAGAGCTGTCGCGGAGCGAACCGGCGCGACCGCCGTCCTCCCGGCGGGCGCGACCGACCGCGGCCTCGACTTCGACGCGCGACTCGTCGCGGACGGCGAGGCCGTCAGCGTCGGCGACGCGGAACTCATCGTCGTCCACGCGCCGGGACACACGACTGAGATGACCGCGTTCCGCCTCGGGGACCTGCTTCTCGCCGGCGACAGCCTCTTTTTACAGAGCGTCGCCCGACCGGACCTCGAAGACGGCGACGAGGGCGCACCTGACGCCGCGAGGCGGCTCTACGCGACGCTCACGGAGCGGTACGGCGAGTTCGCCGACGACACGCTGGTCGCGCCCGCCCACCGCGGCCCGCGGGCAGTCACCGGCGAAAACGGCGCGTACGTCGCCGAACTCGGGGTGCTCCGCGAGCGACTCGGCGCGCTCTCGATGGACGAGGCGGCGTTCGTCTCGTTCGTCTGTTCGGACATGCCGCCACGACCGGCCAACTACGAGCGAATCATCGAGACGAACCTCGGGTGCGACTTGCTGTCGGACGAGGAGGCGTTCGAAGTCGAGTTGGGGCCGAACAACTGCGCGGCGACGAGTGAAGGCGAGAGCACGGCGTGAGACGCGGTCTGCGGGGAGACCGCGGGCCGAGCGTCTGTGTCGGGCCGGCGCATCGGCTCGGTGGCGCGATGCAAAGCGGAGAACGTGGGCCGGCGGTCCGGCCCCGGAGAGTACCCGTCGTCAGTCGTCGTCTGCGGCGGTGCCGGCGGCCGCGGCGTCGCCCTCGATGCTCGGCGGGTAGACGCCGCGGTCGAGTTTGAGGTCGCTCTGCGGGCGGGCCATACAGGTGAGCGCGAAGCGCTCTGCTTCCTCCTCGGTCAGCCCGCGGGCGGCGGGCTGAGTGACGTCGCCTTCGAGAATTTCGGCGGAGCAGGCGAGGCACATCCCGACGCGGCAGGAGTACTCCTGTGCGATGCCCTCCTCGATGCAGGCCTTGAGAATAGTCTGCTTGTCGGAGACGGTGATAGTCTCGCCCGTGCCGACGAACTCGACGGTGTACTCGGTCATACCGCGGCGTATGAGCGACCGCACCAAAACTGTTTATCAAACCCGCGGCGACCTCGCCGCCGACCGTGCGGTCGAAGCAGGCTGCCGAGCGCGGCGCGAACACGCGAACGCGCGACTCGCGCCCGAGTCCGGACTACTCCTCGGCTTCGGCGTCCGTCTCTTCGTCCACGGCGTCCGCCTCGTCTTCTTCGTCGTCCAACCGGATGGTGAGCACCGGCACCGGCGAGGTGCGGACGACGCGCTCGGTGACGCTCCCGAGGAGATAGTGGCTCAGCCCCGTGCGACCGTGCGTGCCCATGACGACGAGGTCGATGTCGTGGTCGTCGATGTACTCCCGGATGGAGCGGTAGGCGGTCCCGGTGACGACTTCGGCCTGCGCGTCGATACCGGCCTCCTCTGCGGCCGCGAGAACGTGTCGGGTCGCGGCGTCGCCCTCCCGTTCGAGGGCGTCGATGACCACGTCCGCGCCGGCGTCGAGCGAGGTGTAGATGCTGGTGTCGACGACGTACAGCGCGTGAATCCGCGCGTCGTAGGTCTTCGCGAGGTCGAGGGCGTGGTCGATGGCGCGTTCGGCGGCCCTGCTTCCGTCGGTCGGGACGAGGATTTCGCTGTACATGACGAATTGTACTTAGTTCGGAACGCGGTTAATACTACTCCTCGTTCCCGTCGTCTCGGAACGACAGGACGGCCTCCTCGCACGTCTGCAGTCCGTCGATTCGCTGGGTCTCCTCGTCGAGTTCGACCGTCTCGACGACCGACCAGCCGGCGTCGTCCTCGTAGGCGATAGCCTTGACCCACCCCTCGGTGGCGACGAGCAGGCTGCGGGCGGGGCCGTCGTCCTCGACGGCGACGACGAGTTCGAACGCGTCGGCGCGGTTCAGCGAGGTCAACTCCTGCGGTTCGAGGGGGCGAGCGGGTAGCGACTCGATGAGCGACATATCCGAGTGCTACCGGTCGGCGGGGATGACGCTTTCGAAGGGGCGGGCCGCCGGCCTTCCAAGTCGTAACCTTTCTGCCGTCCGGCGCGCCACGTCACCTCATGACTCCCTCCCGCGTCGGTCGGCGGCCCGACCGAACGACGCTCGCCGTCGTCGCGCTCGCCGCCGCGGCACTCGTCGTCCGCCTCGTCGGCCTCGGCGACCGACCGCTCCACTGGGACGAGGCCCGCGTCGGCTACTGGAGCCTCCGGTCGCTCGAAACCGGCTTCTTCTCGTACCGCCCCGTCGCCGGCGGCCCGCTCGTCTATCACTTCTCGCGACCGTCGCTCGCGCTGTTCGGCGCGACCGACTTCGCGCTCCGCCTCCCGTTCGCGCTCTTTGGCGCGGCTCTCCCGCTCGCGGCGCTCCTCTTTCGCGGCCGCCTCGCCGCCGACGAGACCGTCGGGTTCGCGGCCGTCCTCGCAGCGAACCCGATTCTCGTCTACTACGGCCGGTTCGCCCGCGGCGACGTGCTCGCGGTCGGCTTCGCGCTCGTCGCCTTCGG
>NZ_JAMYJY010000013.1:0-52277 GCF_024136985.1 Haloferax sp. AB510 | reverse complement strand
GCGGAGCGCCGACGGGTAGTGGTGGGTCAGCCCCGTCAGCATCGCGTCCGCGTCGTCCATGGCGACCATCACGCTGGCGAAGTAGTTCGAGTCGCTCCGCACGAGTTCGGCAGCCTCCGTCCGGGTGAGGCCCTTGCGCTGGCGGCGCTCGTAGAGGTGGTCGACGTAGTGGTTCCACTCGCCGCTTTCGGGGTCGGCGATGGTCGGGTCGAAATCGAGGCCGAGGTCCTCGGCGGTGCGGAGAATCTCTTTCGTCCGGCCGACGAGGAGAGGTTCGGCGATGCCCTCTTCGACCAACTGGCTCGCGGCGCGAATCATCTTCTCGTCTTCGCCCTCGGCGAGGACGACCCGCTTGGGGTTCGTCGCCGCCTTGTTGAGGACGACGCGCATCATCTCGCGGGACTTCCCGAGGCGGGCCTCCAACTCCTCGCGGTAGTCGTCGAGGTCGCGCTCGCGGCGGGCCGCGCCGCTCTCCATGGCCGCCTCGGCGACGGCGGGCGTCACCTCGTAGAGGACGCGTTGGTCGAGCGGCTTGGGGATGAGGTAGTCGGGGCCGAACTGGAGCGGGCCGTCGCCGTAGGCCTTGACGACCGCGTCGGGCACGTCCTGTCGGGCGAGGTTCGCCAGCGCCTCGGCGGCCGCGCGCTTCATCTCCTCGTTGATTTCGGTCGCGCGCACGTCAAGTGCGCCGCGGAAGATGAAAGGGAACCCGAGGACGTTGTTCACCTGATTCGGGTAGTCGGAGCGCCCGGTCGCCATGATGACCGTGTCGTCGCGGGCGTCCTTTGCGTCCTCGTAGGCGATTTCGGGGTCCGGGTTCGCCATCGCGAAGATGATGGGGTTGTCGGCCATCGACCGCACCATTTCCTGGCTCACGATGCCGCCGACCGAGAGGCCGACGAGTACGTCCGCGCCCTCGATTGCGTCTTCGAGGTCGCCGTCGTCGACGCCGCGGGCGAACGGTTCGGCGTACTCGTCGAGGTCGCCGGCGTCGGCCCGCGACTCCGAGAGGACGCCGTCGATGTCGCACAGCGTGATATTCTCGTGGGGGATGCCCAGCGAGACGTAGAACCGCGCCGTCGCCGTCGCGGCCGCGCCCGCCCCCGAGAAGGTGACGTTCAGCGACGACAGCTCCTTGTCCGCGATGTCGGCGGCGTTCAAAAGCGCCGCGCCGGAGATGATGGCCGTACCGTGCTGGTCGTCGTGGAACACGGGGATGTCCATTCGGTCGCGCAGGGACTCCTCGATTTCGAAGCACTCGGGGGCCTTGATGTCCTCCAAGTTGATGCCGCCGAACGTCGGCTCCATCGCGGCGACCGACTCCACGAACGCCTGCGGGTCGTCGTGGTCGAACTCAACGTCGAACACGTCGATGTCGGCGAAGCGCTTGAACAGCACGCCCTTGCCTTCCATCACCGGTTTCGACGCCTGCGCCCCGATGTCCCCCAGCCCGAGGACGGCGGATCCGTTGGAGACGACGCCGACGAGGTTGCCCTTCGCCGTGTACTCGTAGGCGGCGTCTTCGTCCTCCGCGATGTCGAGACACGGCGCGGCCACGCCCGGCGAGTACGCCAGGCTCAGGTCGCGTTGGGTGTTCGTCGGCTTCGTCGTCGCAATCTCCACTTTCCCCGCGGGCGGCCGCCGATGGTAGTCTCGGGCGTCGTCTTCGAGCGTCATTGCTCGTGATGGGTACGGTCAGGTAAGTAGACTCTTCGCTCCGACAGAGACACACCAATGGATAATCATGTAGAATTCGGCGGCTCGGCACCGGACTTTCGCGCCGAGAAGGCGGGCGGGTCCGAACGAGGCGGGTCGCGGTCGACGCGGGGGCCGACTCGCGCGCCGCGCAATCAACGGAGCGAGTCGTGCGGCATCGTGTACAACTGTACGCTCTCCGCGATGGACACCTCCTCGAAGTGGTTCTTCGTTACGAACAGGTCCGAAACGTCTTCGACCTGTTCGATCGGATAGATATGCTTCGCGCTCCCGTAGCCATGGTAGACCTCGACCGGAACGGCGAACGCAACCTCTCCCTCGTCGACGTCGACTGTCGCCCCGAACGTCAGCCCCTCGTCGTCGTCGGCGACTGTACAGATGGTCGACGGTACGGTTTCCCCTGCATCGTATCTCTCTTTGGCCATTCGTTGACAACCCACACAATTTTTCATTGTTGTATGCAGTATCTCTCCCTGCCCATACTCCGGAGACGTACTGCTCAAGTTCCAGCCATATGTCCAACGAGCACCGTGATAATTATTACTCAACTCGCAGAACTAACTGATGAATTGATACGTTTGATGCGGGTGTGGTCACCGGCCGTCGGCTTACCGCGCCACGACCGGAACGCGGTCTCTGAGTTCTGGGATCAACCACTGAACGCGTCGTTCGGGTCTCTTATACGCGAGCTGCTCGGTACCAACCACCGCCGCGATCGGTCCGAGCCGATACGGTCGTCGCCGCGTAGTCACGCATAGCTGTCTCTGAGCTGTCTGGTCGAATCGGTGGCACGTCTGCGAGTTCTGGACCGTTCGACCCATGGTAAACTATCGGATAGGTCGGCCCCGATGTCTGGTCGTCGAATGCGACTCGCGCTCGCGAGTCGAGCGCGATGTGGAGGGGAACGACAGCGCGACCACGACCCACTCAGCGGAGCGCGTCGTGGGGAATCGTGTAGAGCCGAACTTCGTCTGCGACCGCCACCTCGTCGGTGTCGCCGCTCGTGACGAACAAGTCCCAGATGCGTTCGACTTGCTCTGTCGGATAGACGTGCTTGGCGCTCCCGTACCCGTCGTAGACGTCGACGGGGACGGCGAACGTGATTTCTTCCTCCTCGGCGGGGACCGAGCAGATGTCTACTGGTACTGTTTCACCCACTTCGTAGTGTGTAGCCACCATGTTGTATGGAACGTTCCTTGTCAGCACCTACGAATCCGCATTTTCACGGAGTACTGAAGGCACTCATTCGGTTAGAGATTCATGTAACAGCCAATAATTGTTTCTCCGAGTGACAGTCGAGAGGACGATTCCCATCGGCGAGTCACCGGGAGACAGGATTGGTAGCCATGTTCACATTTGATGTAACAAGGTTAGAGTTATTATATCCACCCATTCTGCGCTTGTGAGGTCCCGAAGGCGTTCTCGTGGTGGTTCGGTCGGGAGTCGCGAGACTCACCGACATCGCGGCCCAGTCAATTGTTTCCAGCGTACGGTACAATTATACTATTTCAATAAACACTTGCGACTGATGCGAGCACGGATAGCAGTTACACTAGGGGCAGTGCTGTTCGTCTGCTCGGTCGCATTGGTTGGGGTTAGTGCGGCAGAGGAGATTCAGCAGCCACCGGACACAGAGGTACAACCAGTAAACGAAAGCGGGGTTCTCGAGGTGGTGTTCATCGACACGGAGTCGGGCGAAGACTACCACTTCGAAGGGGGTGATGTGGACACGTCGTCGCTCCCGCGAGGGGAGTATCTCGTCGTCACCTACGTACGGACCGACGGCGGCATCGAAAAGCAGACCGAACGCGTCGAACTCACGGACGATTCGACGGTCACGGCGAGCGACGCCGAGTCGTCCGACGAACTCCTCAGTTCGGTCAGCCACGACTCGGACCCGGGAATCGATGTGGCGGCGAGCGTCGCCTACGAGTACGGCGAACCCTCGTACGACAGCGATGGGACCGTCAACATCCGCGTGAGCGCGGTGAACGTGACGACGGACGAGTACGTGCCGGCGAACACGTCGCTCACGGTCGAAGTCGAGACGCCGAACGGGACGGACACGTTCAACGTGACGACCGGAGAAAACGGAACGGCAGTCGTCGACTACGACCTCACCGGACGCGATAACGGGGAGTACCGAGTGTTCGTGACGTCAGACGTGAGCGGATACACCGGCTACGCGAGCTTTACCGCGGGCCCGCGGGCACAGCTCGTCCCGCAGTACTACCGTCAAACGACGCCGCGGAACAGCACCGTTGGCGTCGCCGTTCACACGAGCGTCGACGGAGATCCCACGACCGGTGACCCGGTTCACGTCGAGATTCGGGCACCCAACGGGAGCGTAACCGAACAGAACGTGACGACAGGGGCCGACAGTTTCGCTCGGCTCAACCTCACGACGACGCAGAGCGGGTCGTACGTCGTTCGCGCGACCGGACCGAACGGCGAAACCGAGCGCGCGACCATCGATTCTGCGGAGTACATCAGTAGCGTCAACATCCCGAACTGGTGGGAGCTTCGGCCGGGCGAGCGCGCGTCGATTTCCGGAACGGTTCTCACCGAGACGGGCGAACCGCTGGCGAACGAGGAGATCACGCTTCGCGTCGAAAACGAGAGCGATACGGTCCTCGAGACCCAGACGCTCACGACGACCGCCAGCGGCCAGTTCGTGACGTCGTGGGACGTGCCGGCGAACCAGACGGAGTATCGCGTCCACTACGACGTCACCCTCGAGACGAACGGCGTTCGAATCGCTGAGGACGCCGAACTCGAAGTCGAAAACCGAACGACTGAGGACGACGAACCGGTGCCGGACGAGCCGGCGGCAGAGGTGGAGGTCCGGACGGGTGGCGACGTCAGCCCGGACGGGAGCGTAACGGCGACGGTCATCGTCGAGAAAAACGACACGGCAGTGAGTAACCAGGACGTTCGCGTGCTCTCGGGAGTCGACGCGACGGTTCTCGATTACCGGACCGTCACGACGAACAGCACCGGGGCGGCGAGCGTCTCGTTCGACCTGCCGCAATCGCTTGCGGACTACCACAACAGGAACATCCGACTGCGCGCGACGACGACTGTCGACGACAGCACAGTCGTCGGCTACGGCTACACGGACATCTCGCAGGGCGAAACCGACCTCGACGGGGAGTACGGAACCGAACCCGGCCAGTCGGCGAACGGGTCGATATCGTTCACCGACGCGGACGGGTCGCCCGTTTCGAACGCGCCCGTCGCGTACATCGGTGCGCGCAACGGCCTGCGAGCCGGCGTGTTCGCGACCGGGCTGGTGACGACGAACGCGACCGGGCAGGCGTCGTTCACGTACGACGTGCCCGCTGACGCGCAGCTCTCGGTCGCGCTCGCGGCCGACAGCCGGACGCGGGACTTCAACTACTGGACGTCGCCGTCGCTGAGCCAGTACGCCATAAACGTCCGCGTCGGGGACCGCGGGAACGGCTACACCGAAGTCGCACCCGGCGAGACGGTGACAGTCAACTACGACGTCCCCGACGAGACAGTCGAAGGCGGCGTGCTCACCGTCTACTCGTGGGATAGCGACGCTGAAGACCGCGTACTCACGACCCGGACGTTCGAGCCGGGCGAGAACGCGACGGTCAGGATTCCGGCGACGACCGAAGCCGACAGCTACTCCGCGATGGTCCAGACCGTCACCGCAGACGGTCGGCTCTCGTCGGACGAGGGCTACATCGACGTCAACCAGAGCGCGGAGCCGGTCCGCGAGACCACGTCGGTGTCCGGCCGCATCACGACGACCAATGGAACGCCGCTGGTCAACGATACGGTCGCGCTGTTCAACGGGGCGCTCGATACCCCGACGGCCGCCGCGACGACGAACGACACCGGGTTCTACAACACGACGCAGGATATCGCGGAGTTCGACCAGTCGGTGCTTCAGGACACCGAGTATCACGTCGGCTTCTACCAGTTCAACGGAAGCGAGTCGGCCGCCAGAGCCGACGCGTGGCCGCGCGACGGCGTCGCGGACATCTACGCGGTCGACCGAATCAACACGTCACAGACGACGACCGTCGACGCGGAGATTCCCGAGGGCCACGTCCTCAACGTCTCCGTGACGGCCGAAAACGGGACTGCGGTCGAAGACGCGCGGCTTCGTCTCGGACACGCCAACGGCTCCGCGAGGGCGGTGTACGGCGGCCTGACGAACGCCGACGGACTACTCACCCTCAGTAATGCATCCCGTCCCGGCGTGGAAGTCACCGGCAACGTGACCGTCGAGGTCCTGCCGCCGGCGGACTCCGACGCGTACGAGGAGACGATTCAACAACAGCGCGTCACCGTGACGAACGACACGGAACTCTCGTTCACGCTCGCCGCGAACGAGACGGACGACACGGAGTCGAACCTGACTGGCTTCGTGGAGGCCGCCGACGGGACCGTTCCGCCCGGAGAGGTCGTCCTCGACACTCGGCTCGGCGCGACCGACGGCGACGTGTCGTCGCTCGGACCGAACGGCGAGTACGACCTGACGGCCGCCCGCGGGGCGTATCAGGTCTCCTTCGTCCAGCCGAGTAGCCAGGTCGACGGGGTGCCGGACATCTACCCGCTCCACCGCGTCTACGCCGACAGTTCGACACATCTCGGGAGCGACGAGCTGCCGAGCGCCAGCCGGCTCAACGTGACGGTGCTCGACCGTCAAGGTGAGCCGGCCGACGACGCGACGGTCGTCGTCGCCTACGGCGGAAACCGCGTGTTCGACTCCGTCAGCGGAGAGACCGACAACAGCGGTCAGTTCATCTTCGGCCAGACAAAGGGTGTCGAAGTCGCCGGGCCGAACGCGGTTCCCAACGATTACGGCGGCAACGTGCAGGTCCAGGCCAGAGGACCGAACGGAACCTTCGTCGGGACGCGGCTGAACGTCACGTCGGACACGAACCTCACGGTCCGGTTGACCGACCGAGTGAACGTCACCGGCCAGTTCGTCCGGCCGGACGGCGAACCGGCGGACAACCGGACCGCGGTCGTCCTCGGCGATACGAACGGGACGTCCGGCGGCGGCTTCGCTCGCACGGCCGACGACGGTTCGTTCGGCGTGGCCGTCGCGGAAAACGGGACGTACAACGTGAAGTTCCGACAGGAGCGGTACGACGAACAGGGCACGAGCTTCCCGCGTGACGCCGTCCCGGACGTCTACGCGGCGACGTCGATTGACGTGGGGACCGCCCCGCGCGACGTCGAAACAGTCGGGCTTCCCGAGGCACACCTGCTCAACGTCTCCGTCGTCGACGCCGGCGGCGACCCGGTCGAGAACGCGCGCGTGACGGTCGACCACCGCAACAACGGTTCGGTCGGCTTCGTCTCCGGAAGCACGCTTCCGAACGGGACGATGGTGCTCGACGCGACGGGGCGTCCCGGCGTCGAACTCGCCGGCGACCTCCGGCTGACCGTCGAAGCGCCGCCGAACGCGACCGACCTCGAAGGCGTCGAGACGACCGAGACGCTCACGCTCACCGGAGACCGAACCGTGACGGTCCAGTTGGGTGACGACGAGACCAACGCGACGCCGGACGCGGTCAACGTGCGGGCGCTCGCGACGCCGACGACCGCGAGCGTGAACGAGACGGTGACCGTCGACCTCGTCGCGACGAACGTGACCGAGGGCGTCGGCGCGTTCGAAACGACGCTCAACCTGACGAACGGCACGGCGGGAACGATCACCGACGTGACCGTCCTCGGCTCGCCGAACGGGACCGACATCAATCGCGGCCCGGAGAACGACTCGGTCGCAATCGATGCGTTCGGCATGGACACGGCGCAGACTGGGACCGTCACCTTCGCCCGCGTGAACGTCACGCTCACGTCCGCCGGAACGTCCGAACTCGCGGTGTCGGAGACGGTGCTGGGAAGCGAACCCGGTACCGAGTACGACGTCGGCTCCGAGAGCGGCGTGACCCTCACCGCGGTGGACCTCGAACCAGTCGGCGCATCTGACGCCGCGCCGACCGACCCGGACGGCGACGGAACGTTCGAGGACATCAACGGTGACGGAAACGTGACCATCTCGGACGTGCAGGCGATGTTCGCGAACCGGAACAGCCCGGCCATCACCGACAACGCCGACGAGTTCGACTTCTCCGGTAACGGCGAGGTCAACGTCGTCGACGTGCAGCGGCTGTTCGTCGAGATTCGGGACTGAGACTGCGCCCTCGCGGGAGCGCCCGCGACGACGTTTCTTTTCTTCGGGACCGTCGGACGCTCGTCCTGTGGGTCGACGACGTGTGGAGCCTCCGTCATCACGAGCGTTCGAACGGCGACCGCTCACCACGGGAGCGAGCCGAGCGTGCGGAGATTCAACGGCGCACTGGAACGCGGCCACACCCAGAGTTCGGACAGGACGACGGAAGGAAGAGAACCGACCGGTCGCCGACGACACGGCCGCGAGCGTCCGCGGAAGCGGCGTGTCGGACGTCAGGCGGGACGACCGCGAACGTCGGCGAAGAGACGCTGCACGTCGACGATGTTGATGTCGCCGTCCCCGGTGAAGTCGAACGCGCCGCGCTGCTGTCGGAGCGCGTCGTCGTCTCGGTTCGCGAACATCGCCTGCACGTCCGAGACCGAGACGTTCCCGTCGCCGTTGATGTCCTCGTAGACGCCGTCGTTGTCAACGTCCGTCGGGAGGCGGTCCGCGACGATTGCGGGCGGTCCGGTACGCTGTCCAACGGTCACCGAGGTGTTAGACACGGTTCCGACGGTGTACGGCTCGTTATCCTCGTCGCCGAGCGCCGTGACGGTCGCTTCGAGCGTCGCGGTTCCGCTGTGAGTGCCACGAACCGTCACCGTCGCGACGGTGACCGCGCCGGTGTCAGGCGTATCAGCCGCCGCTGCGGTGATAGAGATTCGGTCTCCGTTCGGGGCGATATCGACCGACCGGAAGCCGGGGTCGCCGGCGAGTGTCGCGTTTTCGAAGGTGACCGGCGAGCCGGCGGCCGTCGAAACCGAGATGTCGTACGACCGGACGCCGTTCGTCACGTTCTCGACGACGACGTCGACCGCGGTCTCGTTACCCCGCGAGACCCGGGACGACTCGGGGTCCAACCGCACCGTAACGCCCTCCGAGTCGCTCACCGCGGTCACGTTCACGGTGTCCGAGTCGGTGTTCCCGGCGGCGTCAATCACGCTGAGTTCGACAGCCGTCGTTCCGGGCCGAGCGAACGACGTGGTCACCGTCGGGGTCTCGGTTGTTCGCTCGACGGTTCCGTCTCCATCGAGGTCCCACTGATAGGTGTCGATACCGACGTTGTCCGTCGAACCGCTCGCGTTCAGCGTCACGGTCGTGTTGACCGGTGTCGTCAGGTCGTCGCCGGCGTCTGCGACCGGAGCGGTCGTATCTTCGCCGGCGTCGGCGTCACCGACCGTCAGCGACCCGTTCACGGTTCGCGACACCGAGTACGCGACGTTGTCGCTGTCGCCGAGAGCGTTCACACTGAGCGCGACCGGTGCCGTGCCCGTGCCGTTGGCGGTGAAGGTCACGGTCGCAATCGTCACGTTCGACCCGGTCGCGGTGTCAGCGGTCCCGGCAGTGATGCGAACCCGCTGGCGGTCGTCTCCCGGGGTGACATCGGAGAACCCCGGGTCACCCTTAAGTTCGACATCGGCAACGCTGGCGACTCCGTCCCGCTCGAGCAGGACCGAAACGTCGTAGGACCGGACGCCCTCAGAAGCGTTCTCGACGACGATATCGACCGTCGTGGTGTCGTTCGCTTCGACCGACTGGTTTACCGGTGAGAGGCGAACGGTCGTCTCACCTGCGGCCTGTGCGAGCGGGGCGAACGCGAGGCTCCCGGCGACCGCAGCGAGCAACACGACCCCGACGAGCAGCGAGCGAGTGTGGAATGACATCGTGAGTAGTTAGAGTTGGTCGAAGAGCGCGGAGACGTCGATGACGTTGAACGCGCCGTCTCCGTTGAAATCGAAGAAGCGACCGTGCTCCTGTACGGCCGCGTCGTTTCGGTTATCGAAGAGCGCGGAGACGTCGATGACGTTGAACTCACCGTCTCCGTTGACGTCCTCGTAGACGCCGTCGCCGTCCGGATCGGTCGGCGGGTTACGGTCGGACCCTATCGCGGGCGGGCCGGACTCGACGGTGATCGTCGTGTTATTGACCGCCGTGACGACGTACGCGTCGTTGTTCTCGTCACCGAGCGCCTGAACGGTCGCACGCACGTCCGTGGTTCCGGCGGCGTCGGCGAGGAGCGTCACGTTTGCAATCACGACCGACCCGTTGTCGGCCGTGTTCGCGGCCCCCGCGGTCACGCGAACGGACGCGTCGCCGTCGGAGACGTTCGCGTTCGAGAACTGCGGGTCGCCGGCGAAGGAGACGTCCTCGACGGTCGCGACCGACGCGTTCGAGACGTGGAGCGTCACGTCGTACGAGCGAACCCCGTCCGTGGCCCGCTGCACGACGACGCTGACGTTCGTCCGCTGGCCGGTCGTCGCGACCGAATCGGAGCGGAGATTCACTGTCGTTCCGGTCTCGTTCGAGACGCTCACGGTGACGGTGGCCGTGTCGGACTTCCCGTCGCCGCCGCGGTCGGTCACGGTCACCTCGTAGGTGTACTCGCCGGGCGTCGTCAGCGTCACCGACCCGCTCGCACCGGACGGCGCCGGGGCGTCACTCGTCGGTGCCGAGACGACCTCCCAGTCGTACGCGAGTTGTTCGCCCTCCGGGTCCGACGAGTCGGTCGCATCGAGCGTCACGCCCGACCCCGCGCGAACTTCGTCGGGCGACGCCGTGACCGAAGCGGTCGGCGCTCTGTTGACGTCTCCGACAGTTACGGTGACGGTGGCCGTGTCAGACTTCCCGTCGCCGCTACGGTCAGTCACCGTCACTTCGTAGGTGTACTCGCCCGGCGTCGTCAGCGTGACATCGCCGCTCGCACCGGACGGCGTCGGGGCACCGCTCGTCGGCGCGGAGACGACCTCCCACGCGTACGAGAGGCTCGTTCCGTCCGGGTCCGACGACCCGCTTGCGTCTAACGTGACCGACTGGCCCTCGTCGATTTCCGTCGGCGTCGCGGCGAGGTCCGCAGTCGGCTGTTCGTTCGTGTTTTGAACGGTGACGGTGACCGTGTCGCTCGCCGTCGCGCGCCCGTCGTCGGCGGTGACTTCGAACGTCAGTTGACGGCTACTGCTGTCGATTTCGGGCGCTTCGAACGTCACCGAGCTGCCGCTTCCCTCCGCCGTCCCCGGGCCGCCCGTCTGCGTCCACGAGTAAGACAGGGAGTCGCCGTTATCGTCACTGCCGGAGGCGCGCAAGGTGAACGACCGTCCCTCGTTGACCTCGTTCGGGCCTGACGCCTGGACCGACGGGCGAGCGTTGACCTCGAACTCGACCGACTCGCCGACGCGATTCGTCAGCGCTCGGAACCCGTTGTCGTCCTCGACGTACGCCTCGACGCGGTAGTCCCCCGCCGGGAGGTCAACCTGGAGTTCACCGCCGCGGTCGGTGTACGTCTCGGTCCCGAAGTCGGTGCCGTCGATACCAGCGACGATCCACGTCGTTCCCGAATAATCGATGCTACCGTCGGGGTCCGTCGAGTCGTAGATATCGAGCGTGACCGTCGCACTGCCGCCCGCCGGTGCCGAGACGACCGACCCCGGTCCATTGATGTCCGGGTACGGACGCCTGTTGACGTGGAGCGTCTCGGTCTCCATGGCGCTCTGTCCGCTCGAATCAGTAACCCGGAGCGTCACGTCGTAGTCGCCGCCGTCGTGGTAGACGATGTCGATAGACTCCCCGGAGTACTCGTACTGGCCGTCGCCGTTGACGTCCCAGTCGTACGACCTGATGCGATTATCGTCGCTCGCCGAGGCAGTTATCGTGACCGTCTCGCCGTTGTTCCCGTTCCTGTCGTGCGGGTTCGGGACCGACGGGTCGAAGCTGATGTCGTCGATGACCGGTGGGTCGTCGGACTCGGTGACGCCCACGGTGAACTGCCGCGTGGTATCGGAGGAGTCGTCGGACGCCGCGAATATCTCAATCGGTGGGTCACCAACCCCGCTTCGGTACTCACTGGGCGTGTACTGCACGTCCTGTTCGTAGTAGCCCGAACTGTTGGTTCGAGCGCTTCCGGACGCCACGAGCGGGTTCGAGATCAAGTCGTCCTCTCTCAGCTCCCACCCCGCGTACGTGTTCGAACCCCAACCGAAGAGCGTGACATCGGTCGTGTCTCCTTCGACGACGGGCGTCTCGACCGAGTCGTCGGCGAGGTAGATCGTGCTACTCGTTCTGCCCTTGTCGACCGTCGCAGACTCGATGTCGTCGCGAAAGGCACCTCGCAACACGACCGCCCGAAGTTCGATACCGGGGTCAAGGAACGACTCGTCACTGGCGGCGTTGTCCAGCGCGTCCGCCGGAACGCGAATGGTCGTCTCTCCCGAGTCCGACGTGACGGTCTTCGAAGCGACCTGATCGTCCGTGAGTTCAGTGCTGTCCTGCTCGATAATCCGGATGTCGTAGGAACTCTGTCCGGACAGCGAGTAGTCCACAGTAACGGACACCGGCTGGCCGCTCGCAATCGAATCGACCGGTGCGTCGTACATCGTCGTGTTGACCGACGTGATACTCACCGAGCCGGAGAGCGCTGCCTCGACCGTCCCGTTGGTCGCTTGAGTTCGGGCCGCCGTGTCGTTCGCTTGCGGCGTCACCGTCTCGTTCGCCGGCGCTTCGGTGGCGTTCGTCTCCGACGTCTCTGTCTCATTCGGGGATGTGTCCGACTCCGGCGTGTCCGTCTCGTTCACCGGTGCTTCGGTTGAATTCGTCTCCGGAGTTTCAGTGGTGTTCGTCTCCGGCGTGTCCGTCTCATTCACCGGTGTTTCGGTTGAATTCGTCTCCGGAGTCTCTGTCTCATTCACCGGAGTTTCAGTAGTGTTCGTCTCCGGAGTTTCAGTGGAATTCGTCTCCGGAGTTTCCGTCTCGTTCACCGGAGTCGAAGAATCAGGTGTTTTGTTGTCTTCAGTCACTTCCTCCGAATCTTTCGACCCATCGGTCTGGTTTACTGGCGTCGTAGTTTGATTCGAAGTCGAATTTGATTCGTTAGAAAGCGACGAGTTAGTTGTTGTCGAAGAAGAAAGGGACGAGTTGGTCGTATTTGTCGGTGATGACTGTGTTGCGTTCGAGTCGTTCTGCGTATGGACCACACCCTGGCCGGCACCGTTGCTCGTGAGGTTCGTCGACTGCACAGAATCCGCCGGAGCCGCGGATACGACAGTCGGTGAGACGAAACCGACGACCCCCCCGGAAAGAACAATTGCTGCGAGTATGAGCGAAACGGTACCCTGCCAGAACGTTTTACACCCGCGGGTCATGGTTGACCAAATACATTTTGGCCGACATAAATGTCAGGGTGTGCCCACATACTGCACACAAACGACCTCCGAGAACGACGGAGCGTACCGCAAGGAGGCACACGGTCCGCATGACCTCGACTACACGAAAAAGCGGGCGACTGAATTGGAGCAGCGAGCGGGGAGACACATCAGCGGCCAATGCCCCGCCGTATCACCGTTTTTAGTTCCCGAATTCGCTCGATAGGATACCGGGGAGGTCGGTCAGCCAACTGACAACCGCGCAGACGACCATCACGCCGACTGCAGCCATGTATCCCCACACCGTGACCGTGTCGAGTACGAAGTCGATAGCGACGAAACCCGAGAGAATGACGGCACCGCTGACCGCCGCCGCGACGATGACGACCAGCGCCCCGTACGCCCGTACCGGATTGTTCACCATACGTGAACCAGTTGGTTCGTCTACATAAACGTGAAGGCCGAGTTTGGTCGTGCCGGAACGACAGCGGTCGGTCGGCGACGGCGCGTGTGCATCGAACTCACCGGAACAAAGCGCGTGCTCACGGTCGAATACGGGGCTAAGAAGGTGGCCAGAGGCCTCAGTAGTGGTGGTGGGTCTGTGGAAGGAACACCGAGGCTCAACTATCCTGACCAGATAGATCTCTATTAGGTTTCCCTAAATACGTATCGGAGGATCGGCATGTCAGCCGCTCACGCTGTCACAAGCGCCCGATTCCGTCCTTCTTCCGCGGCGATACACCGCCGAAACCGGAGTGCTGTGGTCCGGTCGAACGTCGCCGAGTGAGTGTCGAAGACCGCGCAAACCGCGGGTTTTCGCGTCCGCGTTCGGACCCGAACGCCGCAGGAGTCGGGAAGACGGGGGCAACGCGGTCCGTATCGACCGAGGTATTTTTCATTGACACGTTCGATGGCGTAGGTATGGTCCCCCAGTCACCGACGGGCATCGAACCGATTCCGAGCATCGAAGGCCGCCCCGTGTACACCGCCTCAGGGAACCGGTTGGGCGAGGCCGTCGACCTCTGTGTCGACCTCGACGCCGACCGCGTGACCGCACTTCTCGTCTCGGTCGAAGACCCGCCTGAGGGAATGGAAGTCGGCCCGCGGGGGATTCGGGTCCCGTTCAGGTCCGTTCGGGGGATGGCCGACATCATCGTCCTGACGGGCGACCCCGGTATCGAAGCCGTCGACTGATTCGAACACCGGTTTTCACCGTCCACGCGGCCAACGAGCACATATGTTGATATACTCTGCACGACGACCGTATAGCGGGCGGTCGTGTTGGTCAGGATGTGGACAGCACGATTGCCCAGCCACGGGGCTCGTCCCGCCTGCACGCCTCTGACAGTCGGTTGGGCCCCAACCGTTCAGGCCGCGAGTCGCGAGGTCCGCGACCCGCACTGACGGTCGAAAGACGCGAAAACTGTTGTAGATACGTTGATACGAGTGGGTCGAGTAGGCGACGTATGAGCCTCTACGAGTCGATTCACGAGTTCGTCGGTGAGCACGAGACGCTCCGGTCGGTCAGCCACTACGAGGAGATGACGGTGCTTCTGACCGAGACGCGACTCGTGCAGATCCGACACGACGGCGAGCAGGCGACTCCCGAGGAAGTCCGGGAGGTGCGGACGATACAGCTCAACCGTCCCGTCTTCGCCGGCTGTTCGGTCGAACTCGAGTCGGACCGGACCGTCGTCGGCTTCCACGACAGCGCCGGCGAGACGGTTCGGCTGGTCACGCTCCCCGTCCGCGACTTCGAGTTCGCGGCGACGTTCTCGGCCGTCGTCGGCGACGCGGAGGCCGGCGCGCCCTTCATCGAGCGGTAATCAGGTCAGCCGACTGGGTCGGCGACGAAGGTGAACCCGGACGCTCTCGATGTCGTGACAATCTATTTACGTGATAACAACGAACGGTCGAGCGACGTGGAACGCCCCGCTCGCTGTGCTTACAAGCACGTCTTCGACGCCGCCGACGAGACGGGTGCCGACGAATCGCCATCGGTGTGGCGGTGTCCGCACCCCGCGAGCGGTGCGGCCGACCGCTGTCTCTTTCACCGTCCGGTGGGCGAAACGCGGCCCGCGGCCGTCACCGAGGCGCTCCGCGAGACGGTTATCGACCCCGAACGGCCGTCGGCGTTCGTCGGCGGGTCGTTCGAACGCATCGACCTCGCAGGGCTGACGCTCGCCGACGACGCGCCGCTTGATTTCCGCGGCGCGATGGTGAAAGGAGATATCGACCTGCGCGACGCGGCGCTCGGCGGCGCGCTCCGACTCGACCGCGTCTCGGTCGGCGGCGCGGTGTGCATGCAGCGACTCGACGCGCCCGCGACGGTCGTCTGTCGCAACCTTCAGGTCGGGGACCAATGGGTGCTCTGCGGGGCGCGCTTCGGCGAGCGCTTCGATGCGACCGGCTTCAGCGCGGGGGCGGTCGTGGCGACCGAGACACGCTTCGAGGGCGGGGCGACGTTCCGGAAGGGCGTCGTCGACGACGGCGTGTCGCTCGCGAAGGCTCATTTCGGCGGGCCAGCGTGGTTCTCTCACACCCGAGTGGGCGGTCGCCTCGACCTCGGGAACGTCGCGTGCGACCGTCGGCTCTCCCTCGCGCACTGCCGCGTCCGCGGGAGTATCGTCGCCGCGTCGGCGACCGTCGGCGACGGCCTCTCGCTCGAACACCTGACGGTCGACGGCGAAGTCGACGCGACCCGACTCACGGTGAGCGGCGGCATCGACGCGACGAGCGCCGGCTTCGGCGGTCGGATGGACTGCACGGGGCTCACCGCCCGCGACGGGACCGTTGACTTCACGCACAGCGCGTTCGACGGCCCGGTCTCCTTCGACAACGCGACCGTCGAGGGACGGGCGCTCCGCTTCCGAAGCGCGCGGTTTGAGTCGGGGGCGGCGTCGTTCGTCCGCGCGACCGTGACCGGCGGCCTCGACCTCTCCGACGCGGTCTGTGCCGCCGACTCGCCAGTTCGAGTGGTCGAAACCACGGTCGGCGGGAGCGTCGTCTGTGACCACGCGCGCTTCGGCGACGAAGTGTTCTGTTCGGACGTCCGCGTCGCGCGCGACGTGGACTTCTCCGACTGCACCGTCGAGTCGCTCGTCTTCGGGGTGGAAATCGAGGGTCGACTGGACTTCGCGTACACGCACGTGACGGACGCTGCGGCCTTCGGCGACACCGTCGTCCGCGGGCCCGCTCGGTTCACCAGCGCGCGGTTCGACGCGGACCCCACGCTCACCGAAGCGACCCTCGACGACACGGTTGCGGCCTACGACATGTCCGTCGAGCACGCCGGCGGGCAGTAGCGGCTCGGCGGACAGTGACGGTGCGCCGGCGGGTCGTGGCGGGGCGCCGGTTCGGACGCCGGCGGCGGTACGAACCCCGAACCCGGCGAACATTATATGTCGCGCCGGAGAGTGGTCTGAGGCATGTCGAGTGACGGGCAGAACACCCTCATCGCCCTCTACCGGCGGTACGTCGACGCCGACCCCGACGAGACGACCGTCTATGTGGGCTTCGCGCTGTTCTTTACGGCTATCGGACTGCTCGCCGTCGCGCTCGCGGCGGTGGTGTGGAGCGGCGGCATCCCGCCCGAGAACATCTTCAAGTACGAACTCCGTGAGGTCGCGGGCGTCACCGGCGCGCTCGGGATACCCCTCCTCTTGGTGTCTGTCGTGGTCCTGCTTCCCTCCCAGTACCGGTTCCCGACGGTCCTCGCGGGCGCGGGGCTCCTCGTCTGTGCGGTCGCCGTCGTCCAGTTCGTCGGCGCGTACCCCCACAACTGGAACGTCTCCGCGAGCGCCGACCAGAGCGGCCGCATCGTCGGCATCTACTCACTCGGCGCGGTGGCGGTCGTCGCCGCGAGCGGCACGTCGCTCGTCGGCTTCCAACTCGCCCGCGCGAGGACGAGCGGCCCCGCCGCGACTGGGGACAACGCGGCGTCCGAGGCGGCCGACGAGGAAGACGAGGAAGCCGTCTCCGCGCAGGTCCGCCGCGACATGGACGAGGCGATGTCGAACACCGAACTGTCGTGGGGCGGCGTCCGCAAGACCGAGACCACCCGCCTGAAGCTCGATACCTCCGCCGTCGACGACGTGGATCGGGCGAGCTTCGAGAACGCCAAGGTGACCGAGACGCGCGGTGGGGGCGTCGACGACGCGGTCGCCGGGCTACAGGGGCTCCGCGGCGGGAAGAAGGACACAGCGGTCGGCGACAGCACGGACGACCAGGCCACCGCGCTGGCCGAGCTTCGGAAGCAACAGCAGGCAGAGGCCGAACGCGAGGACTCGGACGGCGTGGTGGACCGGATTCGCGGACTGTTCTCCTGAGTCGTCGCGGGACGCCGGGCTATCGGTTCGGCGTTGGATTCATCGGCGGAAGTGAATGTCAAAAGCGCATACAGATTTATGCGACAGCCCTACGACGCGTGAGGTATGGCGAAAGGCCTTGACGTAGGTACCATGAACATCCTGTCCGCGAGCCAGGATGGGAGTGAGACCGTATTTGTCCAGCAGCGAAACTCGTTCGTCGAAATCGACTACAGCGACATGGCGGAGCAGATGCTCTCGCGGAGCGACGTGCTCCACATCCGCAAGGACGACAAGGTGTACGTCGTCGGCGACGACGCACTCAACTTCGCGAACATCTTCGGCAAGGAGACGCGCCGGCCGATGCAACACGGCATCCTCTCCAGCGAGGAGTCCTCCGCGATTCCGATGATCAAGCTCATCATCGAGCAGGTCGTCGGCTCGCCCTCCCGGCCGAACGAGCGCCTCTTCTATTCGAGTCCGGCGGACCCAATCGACTCGGACCTCTCGACGCTGTATCACGACAAGACGCTCGAATCGATGCTCGGCGATATGGGCTACGACCCCGAACCCATCAACGAGGGGATGGCGGTCATCTACAGCGAACTCGCCGACAACAACTTCACCGGTCTCGGCGTCTCCTTCGGTGCGGGCATGACGAACATCTGCTTGGCGTACTACGCGGTGCCGGTCATGCAGTTCTCCATCGCCCGCGGCGGCGACTGGATCGACCAGCAAACCGCCCAGGCCACCGGCACGGCCGTCGACAAGGTCACGTCTATCAAGGAAGACGACTTCCAACTCGACTTCCGCACGGACGTCGGCGGCGTCGAGGGTGCGCTCTCGATTTACTACGAGAACCTCCTCGACTACGTCATCGAGAACATCGAGCGCGAGGTCGACGAGGAAGACATCGAAGAGGGCCTCGACGTGCCCGTCGTCGTCACCGGCGGTACCTCCAGTCCCGACGGCTTCGAGGAGCTGTTCGAACACCACCTCGAAGACTCGACGATTCCGTTCTCCGTCAACGAGGTCCGGAGCATCGACCGCCCGCTGTACAGCGTCGCCCGCGGGTCGCTCGTCGCCGCCCGCTCCGAAGAGGAGTCCGACGGGAGCGCCTCCGAGCCCGAACCGGAACCCGAAGCAGAAGCCGCGCCGGAATCAAACTGAGCGTCGACCCGAACTGACGCACCCGACCGGACAGTACGTCACGACCAAGGTCGACGCGCCGCCGGGAGCGCGCGAACGAGCGCGTTACTCGTCGCCCTCGTCCCCGCGGTCGCCGTCCTCCCCGTTTTTGCGCTGGTAGTCGCTGGACTCGCGGTCAGCGGTGTCGCTGTCACCCGTCTCGTCGGCCTCGACGGCTCCGGACTCGGCGACGCCTTCAGTCGCGTCGCTCTCGCTGTTGTCGGCGTCAGCTTCGTCGCTCTCGGGTTCGGACTCGTCGTCGCCGTCAGCGGACTCGCTGTCGCCGCCAGCGGACTCGCTGTCGCCGCCAGCGGACTCGTCGTCGCCGCCTTCGTCTTCAGCCACCACGCCCCCGTCGCGCTCGCGCGCCTCGCGGACCGCCCGTGCGTGAAAGCGGGCTATCGCGTCGTCCCACGACTCTCGGTTCGGCGCGTCGCGCTCGTGGACCGTCTCGACGCCGACGAAGCCGCAGCGCTCGCAGTAGCGCGCCGCGCGGCCGTCGAGCGAGAGCGTCGAGAGGGGCTGTGAACACCGCGGACAGGTCATGCAGTTTGCCGGTGGTTCTCGCCCGGGTCGTATAGAACTACCCCGTCGGCAGCGGCGGGGCCGGAGAACCACGGGTGACAGTCCGCTAACAGAAGATTCACCACTGATGGCGTGTCACAGAGAGACGATGAAGGTCCTTTGCTTCGGAGTGGGACAAGCGGGTGGGAACGTCCTCGACGCCCTCCTTCGGTACGAACAGCGTACGAACGCCGACTACGTCGTCGACGCGGTGGCGTACAACACCGCGTCGGCGGACCTCCGCGGCCTCGACCTCGTCCCCGAGGAGAACCGCATCCTCTTCGGCGCGGACGAGGTGAGCGGCCACGGCGTCGGCGCGGACAACGAACTCGCCGCGGAACTCGCCGAGCGCGACAGCCGACAGCTCCTTCGCGGCACCGACGGGTCGCCGACCTCCACGGCCGACGCGTTTCTCATCTTCGCCGGCCTCGGCGGCGGCACAGGAAGCGGTGCGGCTCCCGTGCTCGCGAAGCACCTCCAGCGCATCTACGAACAGCCCATCTACGGCGTCGGCATCCTCCCCGCCGCCGACGAGGGCGCGCTCTACTCGCGCAACGCCGCGCGGTCGCTCAAGACGTTCGTGGACGTGACCGACCACGTGTTCGCGTTCGACAACGGGGCGTGGGCGAAAAGCGGCGAGGACGTCGCGCAGGCCCACGACTCGATGAACGAAGAGCTGGTGCGACGCCTCGGCATCCTCTTCGCCTCGGGCGAGGTGAGCGAGTCGGGGACGGTCGGCGAGAGCGTCGTCGACTCCTCGGAGGTCATCAACACCCTCCGCGGCGGCGGCATCTCGACTATCGGCTACGCGGCGAGCGAACTCCCCGAGAGCGACGACGGCGGCGGGTTCAGCATCAAGGGACTGCTGGGCGGGGGGTCGTCGTCAGTGGACGAGCTCGACTCCATCAACCGCATCACGACCCAGACGCGGAAGGCGGTGCTCGGTCGGCTCACCCTCCCGTGCGACGTAGATTCCGCGTCCCGGGGACTGGTCGTCGTCAGCGGCCCGCCCGAGTGGCTCAACCGGAAGGCCATCGAGCGAAGTCGGACGTGGGTCGAAGAACAGACCGGGAGCATGGAGGTCCGCGGCGGCGACTACCCGCTCCCCGAGTCGAACCACGTCGGCGTGCTCGTCCTCCTCGGCGACGTGTCGCGGAGCGACCGCGTGTCCGAAATCCAGTCGACCGCCGTCGAGGCCGAGCGGGACCGCCGCGACCGTGAGACCGGCGGCGACGGCGGCGACGGCGGCGACGACGCGGAGGCAGTCGTCGACGAGCGACTCGATACGTTGTTTTAACCCGGTCGCGTCGCAGACCGCTGCCGGAGCAAGGGCACGGTCGGCGACGCTTCATTCCGGAGAAAGTGTCAAATACGCTCTCGGTGAACAGCTAGGTGCGTGTCTGAGACAAGCATAGCGGCGACGCCGCGCATCCTCGCGTACGGCCCGCAACCCGCGGGTTCGGCGATGGCGCAGTCCGACGTGGACGTGGAGTTCGTGGAGTCGAACCAAGAGTTGTTCGAACAGTTGACCGCGGCACCGGCCCATCTCGTCATCTGCCTCCACGCCCCGCCGATGTTCGACGGCGTCGAGGCGGTCAAGGGTATCCGGCGGTTCGACGCGACGGTCCCGGTGGTGCTAGCGTCGCGAATCCAGAATACAATGCTCAACCTCCAAGCGGTACAGTCGCAGGTCACCTGGAGCGTGAACCTCGCGGGCGAGGGTCCCATCGAGGAGGCGCTGTCAGACCTCGTCAGCGACGCGAGAGAGTGGTTAGAACGGCAAGCGGAGTAGTCACCGGCACGACCCAGCCGGGACTTGTCAGTCGTCGGTCGACGGGAAGTCGAACGGGACTAGCGTCTGCTCCTCCTCGTCGGCCGCGTCGGCGGCCGAGAACGAGACCCGTCTGAGTTCGTTCTGTACGGCCCACAACCGCTCGAAGAGTCGGTCAAACTCGTCGTCTGCGTCGTCCGGGAGGTCGCGAGCGTACTCCCACAGGAGTTCCTCGGCGCGGTCGACGTGGGCCGTCGCCCGGTCGAGTGCGTCGCTGGGCCGTCGTGCCGATGTGTGTTCCGCCATAACAGGAGAGACGATACCGAGAAGCATAGTCGTTTCATTAGCTGTAACAGATATAACATCGTTATAACTATCCGGAGAGATTATTCTTCAGATTGACAATCAGAATCATTTATATATTCGAAGCGACTGTGTCCAATCGGATGCAGCACCGTACAGAGTAACCCCTCGGACGCATCCACTTGACCGAACTCATCCCCCCTTCCCCCCTTCCCCTTAGGTTCGGTCACCCCCTTCGTGGGGCGTAACTAACTGTTCTCGGGAGCCGCAGCCGTCGGACGAGGAGCGCGGCCGACCGAACCGCCGACAGTCGGTGTGTACAAGGCGCTCCACGTCTTACGGACGAGTAGGCTCTGGAGACCGTCGCATGAATCAGAATCTCTGGTACGCCGGCGTCCTCATCGCGGTGCTCGGCGTCACCCTCGCCGCGGTTCCGACGGGTAGTTTTAGTTCGGTCTCCGGACAGCGGCCGGTCGACGTCTCCGTCGTCGACGACGATCGGGCCCTCGTCGCGCTCGAACCGACCGGCGAAGTCGTGACGAGCCCCAGCCGCGGCAACGCCGTGGCGGTCGGGTCAATCGTGAACAACCTCGACACCGACGTGACCGTCGAGTACAGCGCCCGCTTGGACACGAACGCCCTCTCGCTCGCGCAGTCGGGCGGCTCTCCGACGCTCAGCCGGGGCGGCGAACACCAAGTGACGGCTTACTGCCGGCGACCGAACACGGGCAGCGGCGTGGCGACACTCATCGTCGAAGTCGATTCCGCACAGGCGGACGGCGTCTCTATCTCCGATGCGACGCTCGAAGCGCGAGTTGAGTACGATTGCACGAGCGGGAACGGTGGTGGCAATCCCGGCAATGGCGGTGGCGACGATGGCGGCGACGGAGACG
Source organism: Haloferax sp. AB510 (assembly GCF_024136985.1). Classification (NCBI taxonomy): domain Archaea; kingdom Methanobacteriati; phylum Methanobacteriota; class Halobacteria; order Halobacteriales; family Haloferacaceae; genus Haloferax; species Haloferax sp. AB510. The sequence goes on along the minus strand of NZ_JAMYJY010000013.1, from coordinate 30,183 downwards.
GCGGAGATAACGGCGATGGCGACGATGGCGGCGACGGCACCCCCGCGGGGCCGTCGGACGGCGTCGCGTACGTCGACACCGACGAGGACATCGCCTACGACGACGGCGAGCGCGTCCTGACCGAACAGGAGGTCGCGACGTTCGACGATGACGATGCGGTGCTCGTCGTCGGGACCGACAACGGAACCATCGACAACGGGTGGCGCGCTATCGATATCTCGGCCAAGCGCGTCGTCGTCAGGCACACGACGTTCACGAGCGGTGACTCGGTCGATATCGAGGCTGAGACGAGCATCGAGTTCACCGATGTCACCGTCGTCTCCGACTGGGGAGCGGCGACCCTCTCAGGCGAGTCGATAACGCTCCGTCAGTCGACGATAGACGCGAAAAACGGGAAGATAGAACTCGCGGCCGACGGCGGGACGCTCGACGTGCGCGAGAGCGCGGTCCGAGGGAAGAACGACAAGGTCGAACTGACTGGAGAGACGATTCAGGCTGGTAGTGCGACCATCCGGAACACGAACGACGAAATCGAACTCGCAGCCGACGACGGCCCCGTGAACGTCACGGGAGCGACGCTCGATAACCAGAACGGCAAGGTCACCGTCTCCGGTGAGTCGGTTCAGGCCCGCGGCGCGGCCATCAGCACGCGAAACGGGAAAATCGAACTCGCGGCCGACGACGGTTCGGTGGACATCCGCGACGCGAGCCTCCAGAACCAGAACCGCGACATCGAGGTGGGCGGGGAGACGGTGTCGGCGCGGAACGCCTCGATTACGGTCGTCAACGGACGGATTTCGCTCGACGCCGACGACGGCCTCCTCGACATCGAGGACGCGACGGTCCACGGGGAGAAACAGATTGACCTCACTGGCGAGCGCGTCGGTGCCGCGGGCGCGTCCATCGAGACGAAGAACGCTCAAATCGACCTCCAGTCGGGGGCCGGCGACGTGACGCTCGACGGCGCGACGGTCGAGACGAAAAACGCGCAGATTACCGTCGAATCCGCGGGCGAACTCCACGCGAACGAGAGCGTCTTCGAGACGACGAACGCGGACGTGTCGCTTTCGGCCGACGGCGACGTGTTCCTCCGCGACGCCGACCTGCGCACCACGAACGCCGAACTCACCGTCGGACTCGGCGACGCGTCGGCGACGCTCTCGGTCGACGGCCTCGAAGTCGAAGACCGAGACGACACCCTCGACTACGACCCCGGTGGCGCGGGAGTGACCGGAACGCCGAGCGCCGGACAGGTTCGCGGGTAGTCGAAGTCGGGAGCGCGGACGTTGCAGACTATCGGCGTCCAGCGCACTCACAGATACTTGCGTCTGAACTGCTCGACGAGCGAGACGTTCCGGCCCGTCGAGCGCAGCCGAATCGGGCCGAGACCGAGTGCGACGACGCTCACGAGGAGCGTCACGAACGCCAACACGGCGTCGATAGCCGCGATTGCGAGGAGCGGATGAACCTCGTGTAAGCCGAGGATGACTGTCTGCGGGAGCACGGGAACGTACAGCTGTTCGCGTATTTCGCGGTCGTACGCGCCGGTCTGGTCCGGTGCTTGGATGGTGAGCGTCGTGTTTCGCGAGCCCTTTCCGGGGACCACGAACACGGACTGACCGAAGGAGACACCCGGGTCACGGGATTCGAGGACAGTAATAATCGGGACGTAGCCGTTGTTCGTCAGCGTGTAGTCGATGGCCGTCGTCTCGCCGACGCCGACGACGAGTGGGTTCTCGTTCGGCGACTCGGAGCTCACGATGGTCAGTTCCGTCGGCCCCGACCCGAGGACCATACTCAGCGTCGCGGGCGTGACGACGATGACGACGAGCAGGAAGAGAACGACGCCGCTCGTGTAGTAGTCCGGGCGGCGACGGCTGTGCGAACTCTGTTTTCGGCCGCCACCGGAGCCGTCGAACACGAGACTCAGGGCGATGAGAATCCCGCCGATGGCGACGAGGAACATCGGCGATGGCTCCCCGTCGGCGGCGCTCTCGAACCCCGGCAGGCTCCCGATGAGGTCGAACGCGCCGGTCGCAAGCCCGTTCACCGCCCCCACGACGGCACCGAGTTGCGGGATGACGACGACGTTCCCGTTCACCTGCAGCGCCTCGGCGACGATTTGCGAGCGCTTGACCGGCGGCTCGACGCTCTCTTGGTCGGTAAAGGGGTTGGCGTCGCCGCGCGTGATGTACCCCTCTTCGGTCCACCTGACCACCCGGTGGGTCGTCAGCCCGCCGCCGTGGAGTTCGCGCGCGTTGAACACGACCACGTCGCCGGACTCGGGGTCTTCGAGCAGGACCGAGGGGACCGCGATGAAGCCGTCGCCGGGCTCCATCGTCGGTGCCATGCTCCCCGTCTCGACGTAGCCGAGGAGCACCGGCTGGCCGAGCGCCTGCCCGAACAGGAGCGCGACGGCGGCGATGACGAGGAGTCCGAGCACCGCGTATTCGAGGACGTCGCTGAGTTTCACGGCGTGTGTGGAACACTACGTGTGAACCCGTAATTACCTATCGCCGCCTCGTCCGCCCGTTCGGGGCGTAGAGACCGGACGCTCGGGAGCCGGTGGAATCCGTCACGTGTCACGACGCTGGGCTCTCACGTACGCTGTGTTAGTATGTCGTGTTCAATTGTGCCATGATTCGGAAATCGTGTTACCAAGAATCATGCAAAGAGACACCACGAACGTCGGGTTCGAACGAAAATCGACAGACTGTGGGCCGATTTCGATGTCTTAAACCCTCACTTGAACGCCGAAAATGCGCCCCGAAAGGTGGGCTTGAACGGGGGTCGTCGGGGAGAAAGCCGGGCTTGTCGAACGGAACGGCGACCGAGGACTCGTTCAAGCACCGGAATACAAAGTGGGTAGGCTCTGTTGGGAGAGACAACGACGCAGTCACCTGTGTCAGGGAGAACACAACCATGGCAATCAACAGACGCAACATCTTGATCGGACTCGGAGCGCTCGTCGGCGGCGGCGGCGCACTCGTGGGAACGGGCGCCTTTACGACCGTGAGCGCGGCGCGTGAAGTGAGCGTGGACACGGCAGGCGACGCGAACGCCTACCTCACCATTGAAGGCGACGACAACTACGTCAGCAACGACAACAGCGACACGCTGACCATCAACCTCGGTGGCGTGGACGACTCCGGAACCGACCGTGGCTTCAACCAGAACGCGGTCACGACGCTCTCCGACGTCGTCACCATCACGAACAATTCGGCCGACGGGACCGGGGCGACGGTCGGCGTGTCGACTGACGCACCAAGCAACAGTCCGACAGCGTCCGGAAGCGCATCGTTCGTCTTCGGCGACGGGAGCGGCAACGCAGTCGCCGTCGTGACGTTCTACGTGGGCGACGCCAGCACCGACGCGATCGGCTCCGGCAGCACGGTTGACCTGAGTAGCGGCAACTCCGCGGCGCTCGACGTCGAAATCGACACGACGGACTCGACACTGAACAACGCGGGCTCTATCGACGCCGAGCCGTCGCTGACCATCGTCGCGACCGAGCAGTCGTCGTGAAGAGTTTCGAATCAGCCACGATGACCCACTCGACAACCGACACACACCGGTCGCAGAGTACGACAGAATGAAACGACGCACCGTTATCACCGCGATTGGAACGCTCGCAGTCGGAACCGGAACGGTCCTCGGGACGGGCGCGACCGAAGTGCTCTCGTCGAACGAAGACGGGAGTTTCCGCGTCGTTTCACCGGGGGCAGACATCTCCATTACGGTTCCGGACAACCCGGGGAGCGACGTTACGACGTTCCCCGACGCGGGGACGAGCGACGGGAACATCGACTTCGAGGCCCTCGAACCGGACGAACTTCCCAAAGTCCACGTCATCGACCGGTCGAGCACGCTCACCGGCGATATGGTCGAGATTCAGGTCGCCGTTGAAGCGGACCAGAACAAGAACCTCGGGAATATCCTAGACATCACGAACAACAACGCTGACGACGACTACTACGTCGGCTTCGAGTTCACCACGCTCGGCACGGCTGTCACCGACGGCGGCATCACGAAACAAGAGGCGTACACCGCCTTCCAGTTCAAACACGGCGACTCAACGAAGCAGACCGTCTCAACTGACACGTCGTCGATCGATTCCACCGAACCGGCGAACTACGTCATGGTCTCCTCGGGCACCGGGACCGAATCTGTCGAACTCGCCGTAGATACGACGGCAAGTAGCATCGAAGACGCCCTCTCACCTGGTGACTTCGGGAACAACGGCGAGAGTATCACGCTCATCGACGAAGTGACCGCGGTCGCGACACAGGACGACCCGAGCGCGTAGCGCTCCGGGAGAACGCGATACAGCAACCCCATGCCCACACGCCGCCAGACCCTCTTCGTTCTCAGCAATTTCTTCATTATCAGCGGTGTCCTCGGCGTGAGCGCCACGACGACGACCCAGTCCACGTCTGGGGCGAGTTTTCGTATCGTCGCACCGGATTATCTCTCTCTCACGGCGGCGAACGACCCGCCGATTCACGTCGAGACGGACTCGTCCGGCTACGTGACGCGGCTCACCCCCGGCGGCGACGAGAACGGCGTCAACAAGCGCGCAATCACTCGTTTCGAGGATATCGTCCGCCTCACCAACGTCAGCGAGGTCGATATCGACGGCATCTACTTCGAGTTCGACGTCACGAGCGACTCGCTTTCGGCCTCGACGCTCGAAGACGTGGAGGCGGCGCTGCAGGTCACGGCGGGCGACGAGGCGCTATCTCCGGGGACGTCGGGCGACGATTTGCTCGACGTGAGCCCGGCGGTATCGGGGTCAGAGGGCGTTCTCGGACCGGGTGAGTCGATCCCGTTCGGCCTCCAGATTAACCTCATTCCGTGGACGGGACCGGGTACGCTGGAGGACCTTCCGGACCCCGACACGTACAGCGCCACGCTGCGGATTCACGTCGAGCGAGAGTCGCCGGACTCCGGCGGCTAATCGGGCAGGAGCCGTCGGTGCGCTGGGCGAGACGGTATCTGTGTGGTCGCTGACAGCAGAGGAACTATGTACAGCGGGGCAGTATCGACGGTCGATAGATGAGTTCCAGCGGTGCCGGCGGGTTGCTCGGCCGCGCGTCAGCCTCGGATGCCGACGACGGCGGCGAGGGCGACGACGCGCTAACGCGCGACGAGATCTTCGACCTGATGAGCAACCACCGCCGTCGATACACCCTCCACTACTGCAAGCGAACCGACGGCACGGTCGAGCTCTCGGACCTCGCAGAGCAGGTCGCGGCGTGGGAACAGGACAAGGAGATTCCGGACCTGACCTCCGCCGAGCGAAAGACCGTCTACACGTCGCTCCAGCAGACGCACCTGCCGCGGCTCGAACAGGCCGGCGTCCTCCGCTACGACCGGGGCGAAGTCGAACTCACAGAGCGCATGGAGCGCCTCGACATCTACATGGACATCGTCCCCGAGAACTCGGTTCCGTGGGGGGTGTACTACCTCGGTCTCTCGGTCCTTTCGGGTCTCATCGTGGCGGCTCTGTGGGCCGACGTGCTCCCGACGGGGACGGTTCCGCTTCTCGCCTACCCGACCGTTATCGTCGCGGCGTTCGGCCTCTCGGCGGCGTACCACACGGTGACGAATCGTCGCTACCAGTTCGAAAACCTCGAACGGCCGCCGTAGGACGGTCACGTTCGAAGGGGCGGCTCAGAGATTGAGCCACGCGTGCGTGTTGGTCTCGTCGAGCGAGTAGTAGTAGATCTCGCTGCTGTCGATGACGGCGTACGTCTCGATTTCGGGGTCGAAGATGACACGCCGGTTCGTGTCGATGGCCACGTCGACGAGGTCTTCGAGGGTGAGAATCGAGATGTACGGCTTGTTCGCGTCCGTCGGGAACTCGCCCCGGGAGATCCACTCCTCGTGACGACTGTGCGAGATTTTCGTGCGGAGTTCCTCGGGGTCGCTTCGGTACTCGGTGCGGATGACGAGGCCCGCGAGTCCGAACAGCACCAGCGCGGCCGCGGCGAGTCCGCCGTACTCGACGGGGGTCGACGGTTGCGTCACGCTCCGCGCGACGGTCGTCGAGTGCCGCCGGTCGTCGGCCAGCGACCGTTCGAGGTAGTAGGCCCGCCCGGAGAACACGAGCGGCGTGCTCGCTTCGAGCGTCCCGCTGTACGACCCTGTCTGGTACGTCACCGTGAGGTTGAGACTCGTCCTGAACTGACCGACGCCGCCGGTCTCGGTCCGCTTTTGCTGGAGATCGCGGTCGAGCGCGGAGACGTTGAGTACGGGCGCGTTGACGGCGGTCCCGTTGGTGACGGTCGTCCGGTCGTCCACGAGGACAGTCTCGTTCTCGTAGAACGACGAGCCGTCTCGGACGCCGACGGTGCGAAGGACCAATCGCTGTGTGACGTTGACCGATTGATTCGCTGGTACGTCGGTGTGGACGCGGAACGACACGTCGGGCGAAATCGTCATGAAGTAGACAGAGCGGTTCTCCAGCGTCGACCCACGCTCGTAGAGCGTCGTGTCCTGGGTGACGACCGCCCGCGTGTCGACGCCGGTCTCGACCGATTGCACGTTCGTCTCTTCGGTCACCGTCTGGATCGTCGGCGTGAGAAAGACGTAGCCGGCGGCGACTAGACACGCGACGCCCGCGATGGCGAACACGGCGACCAGCACCCGAGCCTGCTGCGTGACGAAGAGCTCGAGGCGGTCGTCAAATCCCATTGTCGAGAGGGGGACGTGGCACTCGCGGGACGTACATACGGGCAGATAGTTCGAGACGCAAGAAAACTTTTGTCCTAGCGACCGATAGGTTCCGCGAGGCAGTACAGTACATGGTCTCCGACCCCGTCGACAACGACCCAGCGGACGAGACTCCGTCGTCGTTCGAAGCCTGGCTGGACCAGCGAATGAGCGAGACCGGTAAATCGCGCGACCAGTTGTGCCAGGAGTTGCTCGCGTCGCACTGGCAACTCAACGAAATCACGGAACTTCTGGGTCGCGACAGCCCCGCCTCGGACGAGAGATCCAGCGAGGCGAAGCGCGCAACGCGCTCCAGAGATGATACGGAGAACAAGCCCGTGAGCGACGACGAACTAGCCGAGGTCCTCGAACTCATCGAGGGGCTCGAAGCGGAGGTTGAGACGGAAGCACAGCGGCGCGCGCACCTCGAACAGTCGGTTCAGGCGCTCACGACGCGACTGGACGAGGTCGATGCCGAACTCGACGAGGTAGAAGCCGCGCTCGACGATGTCGAGGACCTGCCGGCCGAACTCGACGCGGTCGAATCCACCCTCCGCGAGCGACACCAAACGCTCGACGCGCGGTTCGACGACGAGTTCGAGAACCTCCAGACGATTCTCGAGCACCTCGTCGAGACCGACGACCGCGTCGAGACGAAGCTCACGGAGTTCGAGACGCAGTACGGGGCCGAGATACGCGAGATACGCGCCGAGCGCGAGCAGCTTCGCCGGGTGAAACAGGCCGCAAAGGAGGTCGATACCCACGAGGGTGACTGCGAACACTGCGGGGAGACCATCGACCTCGCGCTGCTCACCAGCCCGGAGTGTCCGAACTGTCAGCGCCCGCTGCACGGCGTCGAAAAAGAGACCAAGTGGCTCGTGCTCACCGACTACACCGTGACAGTCGCGAGTAGCGACGGGGGCACGCGGCGCGCACCGAGAGCGAACGCGCGACCCGACGGCGCGAGCGACCGCGACACCGAACCGGGCCCCGCTGGCTCCGGCGACCAAACGCCCGAACCGAAGCGCGGCGCGTCGGGAACGACCGACCGCTCGGTGAGCCAGAGTCGGGCGGCGGTCAACGAGATAATCGACTCGTTCGAGTCGGTCTCGACCGACGGGACCGGCGAGACCGACGAGACGGCGGACGCCACGGGTGCTATCGATCCGGACGCGGCGATAGACGCCGACGAGAACACGTTCGAGTGGAACGAAGACGACGTCCGGTGAGGCGCGACGCCCGTCTCAGCCGAGCGATAGCGACCCGTCGGGTTCGAACTCTATCGTCGCGTCGAACAGGGACTTGAAGGTCCGGAGCGTCTGGTCGTCGTGTCGCGCCGGGTCGACGTGGTAGTGGGCGCGGGCACCAGCCGACGAGATGCGATTCGTGAGGATGTGGAGGAACCGGAAGACGCGCTGGTTGTTGTTCACCGCGGTGATGAGGTTCGAAAGCGAATGCACACAGAGCGTCGATTGAGCCGACGACTCGCCCCACTCGTTCAGCGACTTCGTGATGAGGAGTCCGATGCGACGGAGGTCCGTCGCCTTCGTGACGGTCTTGATAGTTATCGGTAGGTCAGCGGCGTCGATTGTCCCGGAGGCGTCGTACGACTGGACGCTGATGAGCGTCTGGTTCTCGACGCTCCCGACGCGGTAGTTGTTGAGGATGTTGAGCTGCTCTTCGGGCGCCGTCTCGACGGACACGAGAAGCTGATTTGCGGCTCCCGAGTCGCCGGTCATGAGCTGCGTACAGAGGTTGTACTCCGCTGCGGTCTCCGCCGGCCCGACGATGAGGATGTTAGACTGCTCGGAAACGAGGTCGAACACCGCCTCCGCCTTCTCGTCGAAGTTCGCCTCGTCGAAGGGGGCGTCCGGGAGGTCGTCGATGAGGTCCCACTCGGAGGCCTTGTCGTCCGACGCCGACGAGCCCTGTTTCCGCCGAATTGAGTCCGCCAGTTCGGAGAGCTTCGAGGGCGTCTGGTCGGTCGTCGATCCCTCTTCTCCCGCCGGCGAGGCGCTATCGCCCGATTTATCCGAGGCAGGCGTCCCGTCTTCCACGCGGTCCGCAAGGTCAGATAACGACGGCGAGTTCTGTATCTCGGTGTCGGAGTCTCCCGACTCCGAATCGTCACGGTCTGCCATATTAGCCGATGGGTGTGAACATGGATTGCGAGGGAGTTCGTGAAGTGGTGGCGACTGAGCAGGAACGAGAGCGATAACGCGTCCCGTTCCCAACGTGTTGCACTGTTTTGAACTCGCAGGGGGTTCACTTAATGTATGGGGCTTTCCGGGCGAAAGACAAGATAGCCTTATGCTCCTGTCTCGCGAGAACAGATGGACTGACAGATTTTGTATTAGAAGATTAATGAGTATCTGAAATTGAATTTCGTCTGCTCGAATTATGGTAGAGGTTGAAGCGATAGAATTGTTCATTATGAACAATAGCATGAGCATCTTGGAATCGCGTTCGAAGAATTTATTGACAAGAGTGCAGAATACGCTATGATCCAAATGAGTACAGACGTGTGATTTTCTTCTCGATAAAATCAATTAGGAACTCAATTGGCCAGTCTCTGTCTTATTCGTAGGGTTCGTAAAATCGTAGACTCTGTTCTGGCCGCGAACGTGGGGTCGCACAGCTGCAGAGTAGAAATTCGAACTTTTAGCATTTCTGGAGGCGGCCAAAGCGCTATTCGGGCCGAGAATCGACCAACCAAGTCAGAAAATCTAGTGTGTTGGTTACTTGCCGAATCTGATACCGTCTTCGACCAGTCGAAGGTTTCGTTCCCGGTCGATGTGCGGCTTCAGCCAGTCGTACTCCTCGATTTGGAGGATGAGGTCCGCTTGGAGGTTCCGCCACGCGATGGCGTAGATGGGCGATTGCCCCCACGCGCGGAGTTCCGGGATGAACTCGTCGTAGCGCTCGTAGTGGCCTTCGAGGCGTTCGAGCGCGTCGACCACGTAGCCGGCGGCCTCCGATTCCGTCTCCGCGCCGTCGATGGCCCGGTTCAGTCGGGTTTCGAGCCCCTCGACGGCGCGTTGCATGTCCTGTGCCGCCGTGCCGTCGGCCTCCGGGAGCGAGTCGATGATAGGCTTCGGAACGCCGAGCGAGAGTGGTTCGATATCCATGCCTCGCACTGGGCGGCAAGGCGGCAAAAAGGCGGCGACGGTCACAGCACGGTGCGGACATACTCCGACACCACGACGCCGGTGGGGCGGCGGGGTCGAACAGCATCGCCACTCATCACCGAGAACAGCGCGCCGGGGTGCCTCCGAAAGCCGTCCCGACCTCCGGTTGCGGCGCGTTGCTCTGTTACGCGTTCGTCTCGTCGGTCCGCGCCCTGAGTTCGGATTCGACGAGGGCGTCGAAGTCGACGCCGTCTGTCCGGTACTGGTCGCGGTTGTCGATGACGACCAGCCCTTTGTCTGTGATTTCGTACAGCCCGGAGTTCGGCGCGGGCCCGACTCGCGCCAACAGGCCGTAGTCCGCCAAAATCGGCAGTCGCGTGTTGATGTACGAACGGTTCTTATCGAGGATATACGAGAGATTCACGGCGGTGTTCCGCCTCCTATCCGAGAGTGCCTCGAGGATATCGAAGTCAGTTGGGACGGCCAACTTCATACATGGTTGTTCGCAGCCGCTGTTAAATAAACAGCTTATGCGAAATTCAAGGCTAAAACCCCGCCCTTCAGGGCGGGGAGGATGTCAACGGGAGGGCGTGCGGTCGGGTTCGCGCGGCGAGGGGCGACAGGGGCGGCGGGTTCGGTTTTATCGATGTTCGAGCGCGTCGCGTGCGAGGCGCAGGTCCTCGATAATCCGCGCATGGCGGTCGATTGCATCGTCGATGTGTTGCGCCGTCGCCGCCGTATCGGCCCCGGCGTCACCGTGGTACTGCGCCTGCAACAAGTGCGACTCCAATGCCCGTGACGTGGAGTCACTCGCCGACAACAGCGCCTGGGTAATCGTCCAGTCTATCGTCCCATCGTCGGGGAGTTCGTCGAACTCCAACCGCTCTCCCTCGTGTCGTTCTACCATCATGGCCCACGTTGGGACGTGATACTATTTAAAGTTATAGCGACGTGATAATTCCGACATTCCGAGTTCGACAGGAAACACACTATACGTACCATTTACTGGCGTTTCGGGGGCGGTTAACGACGGCAATAAGTATATCAAAATTAAGTAACTTCGACCGGTGGCGATGAGATGTCCTGCGATTTCCGAGGCGAGTCGGGGCCGCGTCACCAGACCCGCGTTCGCGTCACCGCTCTTCGACGTGCCGAATCTCGACGCCGATACCGCGCGTGGACTCGACCAGTTCGCGACCGCCCATCTCCGCGCGACCGATGGCGAACGCCTTCGGTCCCTCGACGACGACCTCGTCGCCCGGCCGAATGTCCTCGTCGGCGTCGACGACGCCCGGCGCGAGGACCGACCCGTGCGGGACGAAGCCGTCGATTTCGACCGTCTTCGTCGGTGCGTCGCTGTCGCGCCACACCTTCGCGCCTTCGAGCGTAAAGGAGAGCACGCCGTACTGCGGGACCATCGTCGCCAACTGCACGCCCGCGTCGTTCCACACCTGCAGTTTGGGATACCGACTCGTCATCTCCAACTCCACGTCGGCAAAGAGCGCGTCGCCCGCGTCCGGGCCGAGTTGGTAGTCGGCGAGCGCCTTCACGACGTTGTGCTCGCGCTCCTCGCGGGTGAACTTGGGTTCGCCGTCGAGCGTCCGCATGAGGTTCCCGATGGACTCCGTCGTCGTCGGGTGTTCCGAGACGGTGAACTCCACGTCGAGGTCCAAGTCGTCGGCGACGCGCTCGACGATTTCCGTGTACGCGCCCGGCGGGAGGTGCGCGATGATTCGCGGGTAGTCGTTGCGCTCCAGGTAGCGCCGGAGCACCTCGGCGACGAACGACTTCTCGTCTTCCGACCAGTCGCCCGTGACGACCGAGTCGTAGTGCTGGGCGGGGTAGGTGAGTTCGAGCTCCTGCGGGACGACACCGATGGGCGAGGTCATCGACACCATGTGCGCGCGGTACTGGACGGCCTCCTGGAACTGCCGGTGGCTCTGGGACTCGCTGTAGGGCTTTTTCGCCGAGCACGGCAGGAGCACGAGCGGGTTGTCGAAGCGGTTCCGGTAGCGTTTGGTCACGCGGTCGGCGAACCGCTGAATCTCCACGCGGTCGATGGATTCCTCGGAGGCCGCGGTGAGTTCCGAGTCGCGGATGACGGGGACCCGTTCCTCCATGAAGCTGTACTGCTGGTCGAACCGTCGGAACAGGGCGGTCAGCCACTGGTCGTGGCGGGCCTGCCCCTCCACGTAGTCCCGGAGCCGACCGTCGCGCACGCGGCGGCGGACCCGCGCGAGTTCGGCGCGCAGGGCGTTGGCGTTGTGGTCGGCCGCGTCGGCGCGAGTGAACTCCGAGGCTGGTTTGCGGCAGGCCTCGCAGGCGCAGGGGAATTCGTCGAGGTCTTCGAGGAAGTACTCGCCGTCGCTCGTGAGGTAGAACCCTTCGAGGCCGCGGGCGCGGGCGAGTGTCTCGTCGACGAGGTCGACGCCCGCGTAGACGAGAAGCGAGACGTTCCGGGGCGTAGCGACGCCCGAGAGCATGAGCGCCGTGTCGGCGGGCAGGTTCTCCTTCGCCTCGATGACGTTGTTGCGGAAGGCGCGCGCGTGGCCGACGAAGCCCTGCGCGTCGGAGAGGACGTAGGCGTCAGCGCCGTAATCATCGGCCGTGTCGGCGGTGACGACGGCGGCCGAGGGGAAGTCAACGTCGGGGTAGTCGACGGCGAACGACTCGCGCACCTCGTCGGCGCTCCCCGCGGGAAGCGAGCGGTGGGGGAGCACGGTCAGCACGTCGTCGGAGCCGTCGGGGAACTCGCGCTCGGTCGCCCAGAGGCTGCCGGCGTCCGCGAGCACGTCGTCCACGACCGCCGGCGTCGTCACCGCCTCGGAGAGCCGCAACTCCCCGATTCGGGCGGCGCCGTCGCGGGCGTGAACCTCGAAGTAATCGGTCATACCCGCTTTCGGCCCCCGATAGCCAATTAACTTGTCTTCTGCGGGCGCGCCGAGCCGGGCGGGACGCCGGGCGTCGTCGTACACGGCGAGTCACGCGAAAAACAGCGGAGACGAGCCGGATTACTTGCTCGACCGATCGTCTTCGACTTCGATGCGCTGGGGCTCTTCCGTTCGCGCGTCGGTGTCGTCACCGCCGCCCAGGAGCGACGATTGCAGGTTCTTCGCGAACGACTCGACCTGGTTTCGGAGCGTCTTGACCTCCGCCTCGAACTCCTCGACGGAGCGCTCGACGTAGTGGACTCGCTGAATCGGAATCCGGCGGACGACGTCGTTGCCGCTGGCGTCCTCGTCGCGTTTCACGATCCAGTGGTCCTGAAAGTAGGCGATGTTCTCGTTTTCGACGCGTTTCTCGACGGTTCCCTCGTCGGGGTCGTCGTAGACGATTACCGCCGTACCGAGGTCTGTGTCCGTCATCACGGGTGCTTGTGTCCAGACACTTCTATGTCTGGTGGCACAGCGAACTCGCCGGCGACCGAACCCACCAGTTCGGCCGCTCTACTTCCACCGAGCCTACCGAATTTAGCCCGCTCCGCCCGAACAGCCACTATGAACGCCTCCGACCCCACCGGCCCGTGGTCACGCGACCGCGTCGACGACTTCCTCGCCGACGCGACCGCCCCGGTCCGACTCTCGTGTCGCACCCCGGCGGACGACCTCTGGATGCTCTCGCTGTGGTACGAGTGGGACCCCGAGGCGGCCGAACTCCGGTGTGCCACTTCGGCCGACGCCGACGTGGTGCGGTTCCTCCGCGCCCACGACGACGTGGCGTTCGAAATCTCGACCAACGACCCGCCGTATCGGGGCGTCCGCGGCCGAGGCACCGCGACCGTCGAACCCGACGCGGAGAAGGCGGTTCTGCGGCGACTCATCGTCCGGTATCTCGGCGACACCGACTCGGAACTGGCCGAGCGACTGCTCGCGCCCGACCGCGACGAGGTCGTGATTCGGATTCGGCCCGAGCGGCTGCATACGTGGGACTACGCAGCGCGGATGAAACAGTCGAAATAACCCCAAAGCGGGGCGCGTGCCGCGCGGGGGTGGCTTTTGGCCCGCGCGGCGTACGAAAAAGGGTGCCTCTGTGTGGTTGTGGACCGGTGCGTCGTCAGCGGGATTACCGACGTCGGACGGCGACGAGCGCCGTCGCGACGAGTGCGACGAGGGCCACGACGAGGCCGAAGCCGGGCGCGTCGGTGGACGACTCGCTCGTCGTCTCCATCGACTCGTCGGTCATCTCGGTCGTGGGTTCGTCGGTCATCGTCTCGGTCGGCTCGTCCGTCATCATGCCCTCGACCGTGTAGTCGGCGGTCGTGACGACCGCGCCGCCGGCGGCCACGTAGGGTCCGTCGTGTTCGCCCTCACTGGTCACGAAGTCGTAGGCCTCGTTGCCGTTGGTGTCCATGTGCGCCATCGGGACGACGGTGCCGGACTCCTCGAGCGGCGTGTCGAGGGTGATTTCGACGTTCTCGTGGGTGCCGGGTTCGAGGTACGCGGAGGTGCCGCGGACGCTCTCGAAGACCTGACCCTCGGTGACCGTCGCGTCGTGGACCGTCACGAAGCCGCCGTTGTGGAGCGTGACGGAGTCGACGGTGACGGTCGTGCCGTCGCCGGACTGGGCCATCGCGGTCACGACCGCGTTGACCGAGGTGTGGGCGCTGGCGACGACCGCGCCGCCATCAGCCGTGAAGGGACCGTCGGCCTCGCCCTCGCTGGTCACGAAGTCGTAGGCCTCGTTGCCGTTCGTGTCCATGTGCGCCATGGGGGTGAGCACCTGCGAGGAGCGAATCGGCTCGTCGAGGGTGACTGCCACGTCTTCGTGGACGCCGGCGGGCAGGTACATCGAGGTGCCGACCACGCTATCGAACACCGCGCCGCCCGACAGCGACGGGTCGTGAATCGTCACGAAGCCGCCCTCGGAGAGTTCGACGCGGTCGACCACGACGGTCGCGCCGTCCGAGGACTTCATCGTGTAGTCGACGCTGGCGGAGACGGTCGCGTTGCCGCTGTCGACGACGGCGCTGCCGTCAGCCGTGTACGGACCGTCGGCCTCGCCTTCGGACTCGGGGAAGGTGTACATCTCGTCGCCGTCAGAGTCGACGTGCGCCATCGGGACGACGGTGGTCGTCTCGTTCAGCGGCGAGTCGAGTGTGACCCGCACGTCGTGGTGCAGGCCGGGTTCGAGGTACATCGAGGTGCCGCGGATGCTCTCGAACACCGCGCCCTCGGTGACGGTGCCGTCGTGAATCGTCACGAAGCCGCCCTCGGGCAGGTACGCCGAGTCGACGACGACGGAGTAGCCGCCGGTGGCCTTCGCGGTGTAGTTCACGCTCGCCGTGTCGGAGGGCATGGCCATCGCGGTGTCGACGACGGCGCTGCCGTCAGCCGTGTACGGGCCGTCCGTCTCGCCTTCCGACTCGGGGAAGGTGTACATCTCGTCACCGTCGGTGTCCATGTGCGCCATCGGGACGAGCGTCGTGTTCTCGGTCACGGGCGCGTCCAGTTCGACGCGGACGTTCTCGTGGACGCCGGCGGGCAGGTACGCCGAGGTGCCGCGGATGCTCTCGAACACCGCGCCCTCGGTGACGGACGCGTCGTGAATCGTCACGAAGCCGCCCTGCGAGAGTTCGACGCGGTCGACCACGACCGAGTCGCCGGTCGTGGGCTGGTCGGACATGGAGACGGTCGCGCTCGCGTTGACCATCGCGGTATCGACGACAGCGCTGCCGTCAGCCGTGTACGGGCCGTCCGCCTCGCCGTTGGCCGCGACGAACGAGTAGACGCGGTCGCCGTCGGAGTCCATGTGGGGCATGGCGACGAACGTGCCGGACTCACCGACGGGTTCATCGAGGTGGACGGTCACGTTCTCGTGGGTACCGGCGTCAAGGTACGCCGACGAACCGACGACGCTCCCGAGGACGTTACCGTCCGTGACGGAGGCGTCGTGAATCGTCACGAAGCCGCCGTCGGGGAGCGTGACGGAATCAACCGTCACGGTCGTGCCGCCTGTCGCTTGGTTCTCGAAGGAGACGGACGCGGTCTCCTGTTGTGCCGCTGCGGCCGCCGGGATGCCCCCGACGACCACGACGAGTGTCATCAACACTGCGAGTGTGCGTCGCATGTCTCAGAGGGGGACGAATATTTAAAAGAAGATTTTCCGAACTGTCACCCAAATCTCTCCCCGATGTGCCCCCAGTCGCCCGATTTCGGCGGCCAGAAGCCTTATCCGGCGGTCGGGAGCGCGCCGACTGGTGAGATCGATTCGCGCTCGGAAGTCGCGGTTCGAAGGCGGCGAATCGGGCCCGATGAGACGGGGTTAAATACCGCTCGTCCACCAACTATCGCTATCGGATGTCCTACACCTACTCGGGCGACGCGCATCTCGGGCTCGCGGCGTCCTACCGCGCCGACGACGACCCCTTCCCCACGGACACGTCGCTTTCGTTCCCGCGGCGGAATCACCTGCGAGAGGACGTTGACCTCATCAAGCGACTCCTGTTCCCGCGCTGTTGGAACGCGGGGCCGTGGGTCGGCGACGAGGAACTCCTCCGCGACGGCGTCGCCAACTTCGGCGCGCTCTGTCACTCCGGCATCGAACCCTACACGGACGAGGACCCCAAGCCCGTCGTGGACGAGGTCGTCAGGCAACTTCCAGATATCCGCGAGACGCTGAAGAAGGACGTCGAAGCGGCGTACAAAGGTGACCCCGCCGCCCGCGGTTACATGGAACTTATCCGGTCGTACCCCGGCGTGCAGGCGATTATCGTCCACCGCGTCGCCAACGCCTTCTACGAGGCCGGCGCGCCCGAATACGCCCGCGAACTCGCCGAGTACGCGAAGATGGAGTCGGGCATCGACATCCACCCCGGCGCGACCATCGGCGACTACTTCTTCATCGACCACGGCACCGGCGTCGTCATCGGCGAGACGACGACCATCGGCGAGTGGGCGCGCATCTATCAGGACGTGACCCTCGGCGCGCTCCACTTCGAGGAGGACGAAGACGACGAACACTCGCTCAAGAAGGGGTACAAACGCCACCCGGACATCGGCGACAGCGTCGTCATCGGCGCGGGGACCAAGGTGCTCGGCGCGGTCTCCGTCGGCGACCACGTGAGCATCGGTGCGAACTCGTGGGTCACCGAGGACGTGCCGGACCACACGAGCGTCTTCATCTCCGAACACCCGACCCACGAGCGGAAACACCGCGACTGAGCGGGCGGGGATGCGTCAAAACCGGACTGAGGCAAGAGAAAACAGCGTTTTCAGTCGAACGTAATCCACGCGAGGAACACGAGCCCGACCGTCTCGAAGACGTGCAACAGCATCATCAGTCGCCACGCGATGACGGGCACGTCGGTGCTGAACCATCCCGAGAGCGTCGGGTCGAGGATGTACATGTAGAACGCCAGCGCGTTCTCGGCGAGGAGGAACACCCCGAACACGAGGAGTCCGACGGCGTGTTTAGACCTGAAGGTCACGTAGTTTCGGGCCCACACCGCCGACAGTGCGAGCAGCACGACGACGTTGACGCCCGAGGAGACCGTCGCGACGTCCACCCAGATACTCATTCGTTCTCTCCTTTCCCCGTCATCCTGATATACGCTTTCCCAAATCTTTCCATAATCACCGCGTCTGTGACTCGCATACTCAGTCCATCCGCTCGACGATTGTCTCGACGGTCTCCCAGTTGGCGCGACACCGCGGCGACGGGAGGTAGACCGCGCCGTAGTCGTCGCCGCTCCGCTGGACTACGTCGTTGTCCATGAGCACGTCGAGGTGGTGCCGGACGGTTTTGTAGTCGAGGTCGAGCGTCTCGGCCAGTTGGTTGGCGTTTCGCGGCTGCTCCTCTACGGTCTTGAGAATACGCACACGGTTTTCGCCGCCGCGGGTTCCCGTGAGCACGTACCAGAGGACAGCCTCCATCGTGTTCGTTGATACGTCGGGTGAACCTAAGAGCATCGACCGACAGACGCCGACGCGACCGAGTGAACTGGTCTACGCGTCAGCCGACGCCGAACCGTCGTCGTCCTCGTCGGCTTCGTCACGCTCGTCGGCCAACCACTCTGAGACCGTCGACAGCGACTCTAACTCGACCGACTCGGGGACGTGAGCGAGCGCCGACTCGGGCCAGTCGTCGTGCGCCAGCGTGAACGCCGCGTCGGGGTTCTCCTCGACCAGCCGCGAGACGCCGCGGGCGGCCTGCTCGTAGGCGTCGCGGTCGAGTCGCTCGGGGACTTCGGCGGTGAGCGGGTACGTCTCGGAGAGCGACCGCGGGAACGGGCCGAACGGCGGGACGACCCGCCACGTCGCGTCGAAGTCGTCGCCGGAGGGGATGCCGCCCTCGGTGAGGAGGACGTGGCCCTCGGCGGTCAGGCGGTCCATCCGGGCGTGGTGGCGCGCGACCTCGGGGCGGTGGGCGCTCTCGTTGGAGGCGTAGAAGAACGCGCCCTTCGAGGCGGGGTCCTCGCGTTCGAGCTGGTCGACGTGGTCGAGGAGCGCGCGGTAGCCGTCGAGCATCGCCGGGTGCGAGCGGGCGCGCTCCTCGACGAGTTCCATGAGGTCGCCGTCGCGGATGGCCTGCTTGATGCGGCGGAGTTCGGCGAACGTGACGTGGAGGTTGTGTTCGGCGAGCAGTTGCTCCTGTTCTTTCGACCCCGCGGCCCGCAGGTCGTCAGGCGAGTACTCCGTGCAGATGGGACAGGTACACGGGAGGTATTCGAGGTCTTCGAGGTGTTCGGTCCCGCGAACCGTGAGATAGCGGCCGTCGCGGGCGTAGAGTGCGTAGGCGGCGGAATCGAACAGGTCACAGCCGAGGGCGACGGCGAGCGCGAGCATCATCGGGTGGCCCGCACCGAACAGGTGGACCGGGGCGTCGACGCCGAGGCCGCGCTTGGCGGCCGCGACGGCGTCGACCATGTCGTCGTAGCGGTAGGCGTTCATCATCGGGACGACCGCGCCCACGGGGAACACGTCGAGGTCGGTCGCGTCGGCGTGGCGGCCGGCCTCCTCGCGGAGGTCCGGGTAGGTCGACCCCTGAACGGGGGCGTTGACGAGCATCTCTCCCGTGTCGGCCGCCTCGGCGTCGGCGAGGGCTTGCCTGGTGATTTCGAGGTCCGTCTCGGCCTGCTCGCGGGCCACGTCCGGCGGCGTCGGGATGTCGACCGGCGTGGCGATGTCGGTGCCGATGTCCCGCTGGAACTGGAGAATCTCCTCGGTCGTCGTGTCGATTTCGCCGTACTCGGCGAGTTGGAACGACCCCGAGTCGGTCATGATGGCCCCGTGGAAGTCGAGCATCTCGTGGAGGCCCACGTCGAGCGCCTCCTCGCGGAGGTGCTCGTTCGTCTTGATGATGTAGGAGTTGGTGATGAGGATGTCCGCGCCGAACTCGGACTCCAACCGCGCGGGCGAAATCGTGTCGATGTTCGGGTTGACGACCGGCAGGAGGGCCGGCGTCTCGACGGTGACCCCCGCACGCGGGACCGAGAGGCGGCCGATACGGCCGGCGAGGTCCCCGTCGCGGAGTTCGAAGTGGTCGCGCATGGAGTGGCGTTTCCCGAGCGCGGCGGTAAGGGTTGCGTTCGCGGGTCGGCCGCGCGCCCAAAAACAGACGCACGACCGGAAATAGCCACATGCGTTGAAATATTCTAGAAAGGATACACCATGGGTATCAAACGTGATTTTTTGGGCGAACAGTTTACAAAGAGATTAGAATAACTGGCTAACCAGATGTTAGCCGACTTATCACCACTCGAAGTAACCGCGCTCGCCGTCGCCCTGGTCGGGCTGATACCGGTTATCACGCAGTACAGAGACGAGACCAAGCTGTTCGCCGCGGGGTACGTCCTCCTCGTCGTCGGGATGGTCGCGACGAACCTCGAGGCGCTCTTCCTCGGGTCGGTACTCAACTTCGTCGAGCACGCGGTCGGCATCGGCCTCGCGGGAGTCACGTTCTTCGCGGCGGCGTACGTCCGCCGGAAAAACGTCATCAAAGGCGGTGACACCTCGTGATAATCGACGCGCTGTTCGACGCTATCGGGACCCTCGGATTCATCGGCGCGGCGGTGCTGGCGTGGCTCAACTACCGCGACACCGACGCGGAAGCGTCGTTCTGGCTGACGTACGCGTTCGCCTCCGTGCTGGCGATTCTGTGGATGGTCAGCCTCACGCTCGAGAAACTCGGCATCTACACCGAGATATTCAACCTCGTGACCTCGCCGCTGATGACCGCCACGGTCGCCGTCTTCGCAATCGGCGGCACCGCGACGCTCGCCATCGTCGCGGACATGAAGGAACTCGTCGACAGCGCCGAAAAGCGGCGGCGCGAACTCGACGCGCTCACGACGGACCTCGAACGGCAGGCCGAGAACTACGGCGACGCGATGCAGACGGCCGCCGACGGCGACCTCACCGTCCGTGTCGACGCCGAGAGCGACAACGACGCGATGCGCCGCATCGGGCGGGGCTTCAACGAGATGTTGGAGGCCATCGACTCGGTCATCGTCCAGATACAGACGTTCGCAGAGCAGGTCGACGACGAGAGCTCCGAAGTCACCGCGAGCGCCGACGCCGTGAAGACGACGAGCACGGACGTGGCCAACAGCATCGAGGAGATTTCGGCGGGCAACGAGACGCAACACCGGAACCTCAACGCCGCGGAGTCCGAACTGAGCAACCTCTCTGCGACCATCGAGGAGATTGCCTCCTCCTCCGAGGAAATCGCACGACAGTCCCAACAGACCGTAGGGCGCGCCAAGGAGAGTCAGGAAGCCGCCGGTTCGACCATCGAGAAGATGGAGCAGTTGGAGTCACGGTCGACCGAGACCGTCACCGAGGTCGAGGAACTCCAGCAGTCGGTCACGCAGATCAGCGAGGTCGTCGACCTCATCGACGACATCGCCGAAAAGACGAGCATCCTCGCGCTCAACGCCTCCATCGAGGCGGCGGGCGCGGGCGACGCCGGTGAGGGGTTCGCCGTCGTCGCCAGCGAGGTGAAAACGCTCGCCGAAGAGACCGCCGAGGCGACCCAAGAGGTCGACTCGCTCATCCGCGACATCGAGCAATCGACCGAGAGCGTCGCCGAAGACACCTTCGAGACGCAGGCCGAGGTCGAAGCCAGCCGCGAGACCGTCGGCGAAACGGTCGAGGTGCTCGAAGAAATCGTCCACAAAATCGAAGACAGCAACGACTCCATCCAGTCCATCAGCAGCGCCACCGACGAGCAGGCGCAGTCGACCCAAGAGGTCGTCACGATGATGGACGAGATAACGAACCTCAGCGACCGGACGGCCTCGGAGGCGCAGAACGTCTCCGCCGCGGCCGAAGAACAGACGGCCGCGACCCAGCAGATTGCGGCGTCGTCCTCGTCGCTCTCGGAGCGCGCACAGCAGCTCAAGTCGCTCGTCTCGCAGTTCGACTCTGGGCGCGCGGCGGGCGGCGTGCCGGGCCGCGAGACGGCGACGCCCGCGGCCTCGACTCCCAACCGAGCGATGCGGGCGGACGGACGCGGCGACGACCGCCCGAACTGACCGACGCCCAGCGCGCACGGCCGAGCGGCCCCGACGAACGTTTTTCTGCCAACTCGCCGAACGGCCGATATGGAACCAGTCAACGAGTCCGACATCGACTGGACGGTCCGCGACGGCGTCGAAGGCACGTTCAAACAGAAGCGGTTGGGCGCGGCCGCCGGAAGCGACGCCCTCGGCTGTAGCCTCTACGAACTCCCGCCCGGCGCACAGCCGTGGTCGTACCACTACCACGCCGCGAACGAGGAGGCGCTGTACGTGCTTTCCGGGCGCGGGCAGGTCCGCCTCGGCGGTGAGGTCCACGCCCTCGCAGAGGGCGACTACGTCCCCTGCCCGAGCGACGAGTCAGGGGCGCACTGCGTCGTCAACGACGGCGACGAACCGCTCCGGTATCTCGCGGTGTCGACCATGAACGACCCCGACGTGACGATACACCCGGACATCGACAAAGTCGGCGTCTACGTGGGCGCGCCGCCGGGAAGTTCGGCGGAGCGAACCGTCTCAGCGTTCTACGACCACGAATTCGACGGCGATGAGTTCGACGGCGACGACTGAGTCGGCGGTGGCCGACTCACACGGCGGGAGCGACGCGCCTACGCGCCGACGCCCCAGAAGAAGGCGATGCCGGCCACGGTGACGACCGACAGGAGCAACTGCAGCGGCGCGCCGACGCGGAGGAAGTCCGAGAACGTGTAGCCGCCGGGGCCGTAGACGAACAGGTTCGTCTGGTAGCCGACGGGAGTCATGAAGGCCGTCGAGGCCGCGAACGTGACGGCGAGGACGAACGAGAACGCGTTGGCCCCGATTGATTGGGCGGCGCTGGCGGCGACCGGAATCATGAGCACGACGCTCGCGTTGTTCGAGATGACGCTCGTGAGCAACCCGGTCGCGAGGTAGAACACCCACAGGACACCGATTGCGGGGAGGAACGTCGCCGTCGAGGCGACGGCGTCACCGAGGAGCGCCGCCGCACCCGTCTGTTGGAGCGCGACGCCGAGCGGGATGACGCCCGCGAGCAGGAAGATGACGTTCCACTCGACCGACTTGTACAGTTCGTTCGGTTTGAGCACGCCGGTGAGAATCATCGCGACGACGCCGCCGAGCGCCGAGACGACGATTGGGAGGACGTTGAACGCCGGGAGCGCGACGACGCCGGCGATGATGGCGACGGCGAACGGCGTCTTTTCGGTTCGGTAGTCGGTGTCGTCGAACTCGTGGGCGACGATGAAGTCCTCGTTTTGGACGAGTCGCGTGAGGCTGTCGGGCGGTGCCTGCACGAGCAGCGTGTCGCCGACGCGGATGTCGATGTCCTCGAACCGGTCGCGGACGACCTTCCCGCGGGTCCGGAAGGCGAGGACGTTCGCGTCGTAGCGCTGGCGGAACGTCGAACTGGCGAGGCTCTCGCCGACGAGAAACGAACCCGAGGGGATGACGACTTCGACCATGACCGGCTCTTCTTCGCCCGGGTGGAGTTCGCTCTCCGAGCGGGGCCCGCCGACGAACGTGAGCCCTTCCGAGCGCATGATTCGTTCGAGCGTCTCCCGGTTGGTGCGGAGCCGGAGCGTGTCGTTCTCGTGAATCTCTTTGCGGGCCAGCGGCTCCAAGAACTGCTCGCCGTAGCGGATGAGCTGTAACACGTCGATGTCGAGGTCGTCGTTCCCGAGAGCTTCCTGAACGGTCTGGCCGATGAGCGACGAGTCCGCGGGGACGACCACGTCGGCGAGGTACTCCTGGAGCGCGTACTCCTCGACGAGGTCGTCCTCGGCGGGCACCCGCTTGGGGAGCAGGCGAACGCCGACCGTCATGAGGTAGACCGCGCCGACCACGAAGACGATGACACCGAGTTTGGTGAACTCGAACATCCCGAAGGCGTGGAGACCGAGGCCGGGTGACTCTCGCCCGAGTTGGGCCACGATGTCGCTGGCGAGGATGTTCGTCGACGTACCGATGACTGTCAGGGTGCCGCCGAGCATCGAGGCGAACGAAAGCGGCATGAGGAGCTTCGACGGCGAGGTCTTGCCTTTGTGCGCGAGGTCCGCAACGACCGGAACGAGGATGGCGACGACCGGCGTGTTGTTGATGAATCCCGACACCGGGCCGGTGACGCCGATGGTCGCGGCGAGTTGCTTCGTTTGGCTATTGCCGGCGTAGTTGGCCATCTTCCGGCCGATGAGTTGGACGATACCGGTTCGGTTGACGCCCGTGCTCAGGATGAGCATCGCTAGCACGGTGATGGTCGCCGGGCTGGCGAAGCCCGAGAGTCCCTCCTGCGGGGTGATTTGCGTCCACGGCTCCAGCACCATCAGGAGGACCATCACGACGATGGCGGTCACGTCGATGGGGAGCCACTCGGTGGCGAACAAGACGAGAGAGAGGAGGATGAGCGCGAAGACGACGAGCATATCCACCGTGACGGCCGCCGGAACCAGCCCCTGGACAGCCGACACGAGTGTGGAGAAGAACACGTCTGTTCGAAGGGATAGCGAAGGAAAAAGGCTGGTATCGACGGCCGCTCAGAACAACAGCCCGGTCGGAATCTCGCCGGGGTTCATCTCGGCGAACTTGAATATGAGGTACGCGAGCGAGAACAGTGTCGCGTTGTACGCACCGTGGATGAGCGCCGGCACGGCGATGTTGTCGGTCAGTTCGTACGCCGAGCCGAAGACGACGCTCGGGAAGAACAGGATGCCGATAGTGACGAGGCGGCCGCCCGCGCCGCCGGTGAGCGCGACGTAGTGAATCGCCGCGAAGATGGCGCTGGCGAGGGCGATGCCCGGCACCGGGCCGAACGACTCGCGGATGCGGTTCTGGACGACCCCGCGGAACAGCAGTTCCTCGCCGGGGCCGATGAGGAGGAACGACGCCGGGATGAGGAGCAACAGCACCTCGGGGTCCTGCGCGGCGATTTCGGTCACCTGGTTCGACCCCGCTTGGACGCCGAACGTCGAAACGAGGAACGCGCCGACGAACGCCGCGACGAGCGCCGTCACGTAGCCGAGGACGACCGCGACGATGTCGCGGAGCGACGGGACGGAGACGCCGAAGTACGAGCGGTCGAGGCCGCGGTATCTGGTGTAGACGAGGGCGACGCCGCCGAAGGCGATGCCCTGTAAGAGGACGAGCGACATGACGACGAGCGCGAGGGGCGTCAGTTCGACGCCCGCGCTCAACGCCAGGACTTGCGTGATGACGACGAGTATCGTGCCCACCGCGAGACCGCCGCCGCCGAGGGCGATAGCCGCGAGGAAGGACCGAACGGGGTCAGGGAGGCGCGTCGTAGTAGCCACAGGCGACCTCTTAGAGCGCCGGCATCAAAATCCTTCTCGCCTCGGAGCGGGGTTCGAGGGGCGAACGCGAGTGTGAGTCGGTCGCCTGACCACTCGGTGAGCTGACGCGCGGCCCGCGGCCGACCGAGAAATGTCGGACAGTCGCTACGTTTTACCGCGACGCAGCTCAACTCAGCGTATGCGATATCTCACGGTGCTGGTCAAACCGGAGAGCCGGGACGCGTTCCATCCCCTCGGAAAGCGGTTGACGGAAGCGCCGTCGGTCGAGAGGCGAGCGATTCATCACGTCGAGTTGCTCGCCGACGGCACCGTGTTGCTGTTCGCCGAAGCGAGCGGCAGTCAAGAGCGATACAGACAGATTATGGAGAACGCCCCGCGCGTCATTGACTACCTCGTCTCGGGAGATGACCCTTGGATGGCCGTGAGTAATTTCGAACCGACAGAGCCGTCGCGGCGGACGCTGGAACTACAACGGGAATCTCCGCTGGTAATCGAGACTCCGATGCGCTTCACCGATGACGGAGGTATCAAGCTGACGTGTCTGGGAACCGACGAGGCGTTCGGAGAACTGTTCGAAGTCGGTGTCGAAAGAGCGAGTGTCTCGGTCGAACTACTCGAAATGGGCGATTTCGAACCCGACAAGTCGACGTTCAGCAGGACGTTGACTCCCCGACAAGAGGAGGTACTGGAGGCGGCAGTTCAGTTGGGATACTACGACGTTCCCCGAGAGGCGTCACTTCGGGACGTTGGGGAGGCAGTCGGAATCACTCCTTCGACGGCCGGTGAACACCTCCGAAAAGTCGAACAGCGCGTGTTCAACGAACTTGTTTGCTAACGTTTTCGCGTCGGACGTTGCGGGACGGCGGACGGTGGGTGCGGTTCGCGCCAGACATGGTGATAAAAGTAGCCTCACGGCTACGGCAGTAGCCGTACCCCGGTCTGTCACCTGCGCTTAGGTACCGGTTCGAACTCACATGAGTCCCGCACAGAGACAGCGCCCGATCATCACTCCGAGCCAACAGCAATGACGGACACAGACACCCACCCAAGCACCGACGGCTCGCTCATCGACGCGTCCGGCATCGAATCCACCACCCGTCACGTTAACGGCGTCCGGTTACACGTCGTTACTGCAGGCGACTCCGACGACCCACTAGTCGTGTTACTGCACGGCCATCCCGACTTCTGGTACGGGTGGCGCGCCCAGATTCCGCGGCTCGTCGAGGCGGGCTTCCGAGTGGTCGTCCCCGACCAGCGAGGGTGTAACCTGAGCGAGGCCCCCGACGGAATCGACTCCTACCGAGTGTCAGAACTGACAGCGGACGTGTGCGCCCTCATCCGTGACGAGGGACGGGAGTCTGCCCACCTGATCGGCCACGATTTCGGCGGGTTCGTCGCATGGAACGTCGCCCTCCGCCAACCGTCCGCGGTCGACCGACTCGGGATTCTGAACGTCCCACACCCGGCGGTGTACCGAACGACCCTGCGGTCGAGCCCCGAGCAGATCGCCCGGAGTTGGTACGTCTGGTTCTATCAGTTGCCGAGGCTCCCCGAATGGATTCTCAGTTGGAACGACGCGAGCAGGATGGTCGCCGCCCTCGAAAAGACGTCCAACCCGGGGACGTTCGACCGAGAGACTATCGACCGCTATCGGGCCGCCTGGCGGCACACGGGTATCGGGCCGCGAATAGACTGGTATCGTGGGTTCCTCCGGTCGGAAAGCCCGCCCCGCGAGGTCGTCACCCAACCGACGCTGGTCTGCTGGGGCGAAGACGACATCGCACTCGTCCCCTCGATGGCGAAACAGAGCATCGACTACTGCGAGGACGGCCGGCTTCGGACGTTCCCCGACGCGTCGCATTGGGTACACCACGAGCGCGAGGAGGTGACCGACGAGCTGATTCGTCATCTCTCCTGAGCGGCGGTCCAGGAGGCGAACGCAAACGCAGGACGAAAAGGGGAACCAGCGACGGCCCTCTCGGCTCCTTACTCGCCGGCGAGTTCGTAGTAGAGCACGCCGAGGACCGTCCGCGCGTCGCGGACCTCGCCCGTCAGGACGGCCCGCTTGAGGTCGTCGTACTCGACCGTCGTCGGGCGAATGCTCTCGTTGAAGTCGAGGTTCTGGTCGGCGCTCGGCTCGCACCCGCGCGCGACGAAGTAGTGGTGGACCGAGTTGGCGATGCCGTTGGCCGGCTCGACGGTCACGAGTGGCTCGACCGACTCGGCCTCGTGGCCGGTCTCCTCGGCGAGTTCGCGCCGGGCGGCCGCGGCGTAGTCGTCGTCGTCCGGTTCGGTACCGCCGGCGGGGAGCCCGCGGTTCGTCCGGCCGACGGCCTGTCGCCACTCGTCGATGACGACCACGTCGCCGTCGGGCGTGAAGGGGAGGACGACGACCGCCGCCGGCTCGTCGACGTAGTGAAAGTCCGTCTCGGTCCCGTCGGGGAGCCGAACGTCGTCCATGCGGATGTCGAAGCCGGGACACGAGTAGTCGATGCGCGTGTCGGTGGTCTCCCACGCGAGGTCGTCGTCGCTCATGGCTTCACGTGACGGCGGTGTTTCCAAAAACGTCGCGGTGCCCCGATACACCGCTACCGCGATACCCCGTTACCCAGCGTCGTCGAACGAGACGGTCGCGAGGTCGGCTTCGAGGTCGTCGACGTACTCGTTGTACGCCTCCACGAACGCGACGAAGTCGCCGGCGAGTTCGCGCACGTCGGGCGCGGCGGGTGGTTCGTACTGCGACAGCAGGTAGATACCGCCCTCGCCACCGACGCGCAGGTACGACGCCCGCGGGCCGTCCCACTTCAGCTCCCAGCGCGTGCCGCCGACCCGCTGGGTGAAGGTGCCGTACTCGCCGTCGAAGCGGTTGAGCTCGCCCGCCATGGTGTCGGCCACCTCGCGGATGGTCGAGACGAGTTGGTCCCGCTGGGCCACGATTTCCTCGGTCGTCGTCACCGCGGGGAACTCCGTCGGCACGTCGTCGAGGACGCCGTCGAGCGACTCGACGTGCTCGTTGTACGCCTCCACGAACGCCGGGTAGTCCTGCATCGCCGTCGCGAGCGCCTTCGGCTCCGGGGGCTGTTTGGTCGAGACGACGTACGTCTCGCCGCCCGACTTCCCCTTGAACCGGAGGTACTGCAGCGCGCCCGCCTCGTACTTGAGCGTCCACGTCCCGCGGCGCGTCTTGAACGTCTCTTGGCCGTAGTCGCCGCCCTGGAGGATGGCGAGTTCGCGCGCGATGGTCCCCGCGTGGGCTTCGACCGCCGCGACAACCTCGTCGCGGTTGGCCGCGACGTCGTCGACGCTCGTGATATCGAACGAGAGGGCGTCAGTCATTGTCGGAGGGTGGTGGCTGGAGGGGATAAGTGCGTTCGTCGCCGGTTTTATCACCGATAGTACACGTCACGGATGTGATGAGCCAACACAGGGCAACGGTTGGTGGGACAATCGGGGGTATGGCACGACGAGCGAATCCGGCGTTCGCGGGCGGCATCGTCGCGGTCTCCGTTCTCGCGTTGGGGTACGCGGTCACGCTCGGGTCGCTTCAGCAACACACGTTCGTCCACGTCATGGCGGGGTTGCTCTGGACGGGCACCGACCTGTTCATGGGGGCGATTCTCGGACCGGTCATCGGCGGCCTGACGGACGAACAGAGCGCCGCGGTGTTCGAGCGCCTCACGCCGAAGACCGCGTTTTTCCTCCCGTCGATGGCGCTTGTCACCATCGCGGGTGGCATCACGCTCGCCCAGCGACTCGGGGTGTTTCCCCACGCCGAACCGTGGCTCGCGCTGTTCACCGCCGCGAACCTGATCCCGGTGTTTCTCCTGCTCGGACGGCGACTAAACGCGTGGCGCGACCGGCGCTGGCAGGTCGCCTTCGCCGTCGCCACCGTCGGGTCGCTCGCGTGGGTCGCGACCACCATCGGCGACTTTCAGATGACCACACCGGCCATCGTCGTCGCGCTCGTCGTCGTCACGATTCTCTCGGTACAGGGCTTCGGCTTCCTGATGCCCGGCGAGATACGGATGTACTTCGAGATGACCTCCGAGGACCCGGATCCCGGCGTCATCTCGGCCATCGGAAAACAGAACGCCATGCTCGGCGGCGTACAGGGAGTGTTCCAACTCGTCCTCATCGCCGATATGGTGTACCTCCGCTACGGCGGCTTCTGAGTGAAAACGAGGTCAGTCGGTCCGGCGGAACACGCGGAGCGTGTCGCGGTCGCCGCGCTCGCAGGCGACCTGTTCGAAGCCGAACGACGCGAACACGGCCTCCCAATCGCGGTAGTAGAGGGGGAAGTCGTACTCGTCGTCGTTGACGCCGCGGTCCTCGGGCGGGACCGACTGGTCGCCCTCGTTTTCGACGGTGACGAAGTAGTCGCTCGCGCTCCGGGCGAGCGCCTCGAACACCCACGCGTCGTCGGGGTGGATGTGCTGGAGCGTCTCGATGGAGTAGACGGCGTCGAACTGGCCCGGGGAGAACTCCTCGGCGACCTCCTCGATGGCGGCGGCGCGGAACGTCCCGCAGTCGGCG
This sequence comes from Haloferax sp. AB510, assembly GCF_024136985.1. NCBI lineage: Archaea > Methanobacteriati > Methanobacteriota > Halobacteria > Halobacteriales > Haloferacaceae > Haloferax > Haloferax sp. AB510. Next base: position 1,051 of record NZ_JAMYJY010000013.1, on the reverse strand, counting down.
AGGTCGGGGTAGGCGTCGGCCATCACCTCGAAGCAGTCGGGGTTGATGTCGACGCCGTGGAGGTTCTCGAAGCCGTGTTCGCGGAGGTGCGAGAGGTGCCGACCGGGACCGCAACCGAGTTCGAGAATCGACGCCGAGAGGTCGAGACGCGCCTCGAAGACGCGCCGGATCGACTCGCTCGTCTCGTTCGGCCCGTAGTACGCGTAGTACTCCGGCGAGAACTCTCCCGACCGATTCGCCCACTTCCGACGAACGTCGTTAGCATCCACGGTGTCGGAGACCGTCCGGCCACGCGTAAAGCCTCGTCGGCCGCGACCCGCCGGGTTCGGTGAGCAGAACTGCCGATACCACAGATTACCGCGCCATCGGCGACGAACCGCTAGGCGAACGAGAGCAGAACCGACACAACAGAACATTCGTCTACAAAGATCGAGGATTCAGAAAAATATTCAATAAAATAGCCCCGTGACAACACGACCCTCACAAGTCTTATCCGCAAAGGGCGTGTGTGTTCAAAAGCAATGGCGAAAGGAAACGTTGATTTCTTCAACGACACTGGCGGCTACGGTTTCATTTCGACGGACGATGCTGACGACGACGTGTTCTTCCACATGGAAGACATCGGCGGCCCGGACCTCGAAGAAGGCACGGATGTTGAGTTCGACATCGAGCAGGCCCCCAAGGGCCCGCGCGCGACGAACCTCACGCGCCTTTAAACTAATTTAGTACGCCGCGTTTCGCGGCAGAACGATAACTCACATTTTGCGTATATTCGACCGGTGAGCGACGCGTTCGCGGCCGGTCGGCTACGCGACCTATCCACTTCCAACACAGAGCGCCGGCCGCGCGAATTACTGACTCAGAGCGCGTCGGCCGCGCGGGCCTGCTCGGAGCGACGCCGCGCCTGTTCGAGTCGCTGGTCGGTCGCCCGCGAGAGCGACCCCGGCAGGTCCTCGCGGGCCTCGGCCAGCCGTTCGGCCACGCGTTCGAGGCGGGACGCGACGGTGACGAGGCTCTCGTCCGCCCGTCCGCGGTCGCCCGCCTCGGCGCG